>JAKAUG010000366.1 GCA_021827805.1 Bacillota bacterium
GCGCGCGTGCCCACACTGGTCGTCGCGGCACGCGAGGACCTGGAGATTGCCCGTGAGGTGCGAGCAGTCATTGGGGGCCGTGGTTGACCTGTTGGCCCCGGACCCGCACAGCACGTTGAGGCTGGGTGGGTATCACCGCCGCGAGCGTGGGCGGGGGAGTTCCGGCTGGCACTGTAGGACTGCTCCAAAACCCAGCACCCTGGGAGGCAAGCATCGGTCCGCTCCGTGGTGCGAGCGGTTAAGCTGGGGAGGCTGAGGAGTGAACGTGAAGATGCCTGAACACCTGGCCCCACAACCGCGTTTCGATCCGTTCGGAAGCAACCCCGATCCAGTCTCGAGCCAACGTGGCGACAGTTGGATGAACACGCCGCTCGTGGATGCGCCGGCGTCGGGTCCAGGGCAAGTCTCACCGGAAGCGCTGCGGTTACAGTTTGCGGTGACATCCCTCCCCGCGCCGCTTCCCGTGCGCCGCCATGTAGGCTTTCGTCGGAGGTCGGTGTCGGGCGGAGCCGCACGGTGGCCGCACGTCGTTCGCCGGGTCATCTGGTACGTCGATGCCGTGATCACCGTCCTGCTGGCGCTGCGATTCGCACTGAGCGCGCTTGGTGCCAACATGGACAGTTTCTTCGGACACTTCGTGTTGAGCGTCACCGCGCCCTTGGTGTGGCCGTTCCTCAGACTCTTTACGGTCACCCCGGTGGGGGTAGGGACCCTCGCGCTCGTTGCCATCGCGGTCTACGCCCTCGTTGCATGGGGGCTGTCCACTCTGCTCGAGATCCCGATATGGATGAGGGATTCCGGTACTCACCGCCACTGATGAGCCGTCGCCAATCCACTCGCTCGACTGGATTGGTTCCTCCCCAAGCCAGACAGCCCAGAAAGCCTTACAGAACGGAACCTGTCCAGCACCTTGAGACAACTTCAGCGATGACGCATGAGTGGTCGGGGAGGGCGGATTGGGAGAGGTCCGAGCGAGAGCGGGCGGCTGCGGCGTAAGGCGAGTGTCTGAAGGCACGATCAGGATGTCCGCAGGGGGGCGGCGCCCTGGCCGCGGGCGGCGAGGGGCCGACTTGGGCGCGCCAAGGCCGGCAGCCTCGAGCGCGATGCCGGTGGGCACGGGGCACGCGGCTGGAGCCAGAGGGTGGGGGTTGCCGAAGACGGCGGCCCCGCCGCCCGGGAATCCCCGCAGGTCCGTCTTCCATCGCAGGAGGCCGTCCTCCCCGCCCCACTTCCCGGAGACATCCCCGAGTCCCCAGAGGCTGACGTGGAGCGTGCCCTGCTCAGCACGCACCGCGGCGCGCAGCACGCCGGGCACGCCCGGCGGGATGCGGGAAGGGCTCTGCCAGAGGACCTTGCCGCTTGAGGCTTCCAGCGCAGAGACCACCCCTGGGAGCCGGAGACATACGGCCGCTCGCGTCGTTGCCCACGCATCGCTGAAACCGGTTCCTCGAAGCGAGGCATGCTGCGGAGGTTCTCTGCCAGGCCTCTTTCGCGCTTTCCGGGCCAGGAAACCTGGGCTGTGGCGGGAACACCACCCGGGTGTTCCCGCTGCTGTGGGTGGGGAGGGGTCCCCGTGCGCGCCTGGCGGTACGCTGCCCTGGTCCTGGTGCTGACCCTGTTGGGCGCGTGTGCCCCGACGAAGTCAGCGCGCGTTCCCCTGGGTGTGGATGTGGGCTGGGTGGTCTCCAACGACGGCAGCATCCTCATGACCCCCGCGGTGGCCGCCCACGTGGCCGCGACCGGGGCCGGCCTGGCGCGGGTCGAATTCCGCACCGGGCCCTTCTTCTCCGGGGATGGGCCGGGACAGTGCGTCTTCACGCCGGCCATCTGCGGTCAGCGCCAGCAGGCCGGCTGGCAGGCCTTCTACGCGGCCTACGACCGCGTGGTGGCCAATCTCGCCGCCCAGCACGTCGCCGTGCTCGGCCTGCTGGATTACACCACCGTGGGCGGCGGCCAGAGCCTGTGGTGCGCGAACAACGCGGAGCACGGCCTCGGGGATGGCTCCAATCCGTACACCGCGGAGTTCGCCTCCACCGCCGAGCAGGTGATGGCCCACTACCGGGGGCGCATCAGGTACTGGGAGATCTGGAACGAGCCCAACGCCTGGACGCATTCGTCAGGGGACGCATACAGCGGTGGAAGCTTTCTGTATCCGAGCAACTACGCCGCGCTCCTTGAGGCGACCTACCGGGCCGCGGTGACCGAGCACCACCTGCCGGTGACGATCATCTCCGGGGGCCTGTTCGGGCACTCGATTGGCAACGTGTACAGCCCACAGAACGCTGGCGCCTCCTACCTGGAGCAGGTCTTCGCGCGCTGGCGGGCGCAGGGGCTCAAGACCTACCCCCTGGATGCCGTGGGCCAGCACCTGTACATCACCCAGGGCGGAGCCGTCACCGCCCAGCAGGTCCAGGAGTACCTGGGCTGGGTCCACCAGGTCGCCGTCAGCTTTGGTGCCGGGAGCCTGCCCACATTCGTCACCGAGATGGGCTGGACCGACCACTCGGTCTCACGTCCATTGCAGGCCCAGGATCTCGGCACCGCCCTGGCCGCGGCCCGGGGCGAGCCGTATGTGGACAGCGTCGTGGTCTTCAACCTGATCGGCATGGGATACGGCCTGTACGGCTCAGGGTTCACCCCAGAGCCGGCGCTGGCGACCTACCAACAGGCCGCCAAGTCCTGGACCGTCCCCCTGCGGGCAGGCCAGCCGTTGTCCTGAGGGCACCGCTGTGCGAGCGGGACGGCCGGCTCGCCGCCCTGGGCTAGCGCCAGAGCTTGACGGCGAGGATGCCCAGCACGGCCGCGCCGAGCAGGTAGCCCACGTAGTGGCCGAGGTCGCCCGACTGCACCGTCTGGCGCACCGCTCCTGATGTCCTGGTTGCCAAGCCCAGCAGCGGGCGATACACATGGTGCTCCAGGCGCAGCTTCATCCGGCTCCGGTAGCGGAAGCTTCCCTGCAGCGCATCGCCGCTGGGGTGCCGGGAGCGCTCCAGCGCGAAGAAGGTGGCGAAGGTCAAGCGCAGGGGCTGGTTGAGGGCTTCGGCGGTCCAGCTGAGGCGGACGGAGTCGTCCGGTTCCCCGCCCACCCAGGTGCGGGCCAGCCGAGGCCGGCGCGCACGCAGCCGGCCGGTGACCAGTGCCACCGCCAGAGCCAGCAGAATGCCGCAACAGGCCAGATCCCAGGGTGATCCCACGTTGAAGCCGCCAGCCGCGAAGATGACATTGCCGCTGCTGCCGGCAATCCCGCGGAACAGACCGGCACCGAGGGCGACGATTGGTGCGTACGCCGCCGGGTGCGCGTATGTGGGGGCGATGACGGGCGCGCCGCTGGCCAGCCACCTGGTCGCCCGACCGAGCCAGGGGAGGAGCCAACCCGCGCCGATGCCGCTCCCCATGCCGACCGCGGCGGCCAGCCATTGGCCCGCCGCACCAAGCCGGGGCAGATCCGTGAGGGGACGTGCCCCTGGTGTCCTGGCCCTGCCGAGAAAGCCGATGCCTATCCAGCGCAGGTACACCGTGAGGCCGACCGCGGCCACGATGGCCGCCATGGCGGCCAGCACCGCCAGGGCGATGTGCAGACCCGGCTGGCTCGGGATGGGGACAAGACACGCCTCGATCAGGAGCCACTCACCCAGGAACCCACCGAACGGCGGCAGTGCGGCCAGGGTCGCGACGGCCACCACGAGGGGGCCGCCGCCCCGCGGCATGGAGCCGAGCACCCCGCCCATGCGGTCAAGCAACCGCATGCCTGCCCGCTCCTCCAGCCAGCCGGCGAGGGAAAAGAGCGTGAACTTGGCCCCCGCATGAGCTGCCAGCAGGATGAGCGCCCCCGCCACGGCCATCTCCGCCGCGGAGCCGGCCCCATGGCCCTGGAGCACCATCCCGACACCGAGGGACGTGAAGACGAGCCCCAGGGCTTCCAGCGTGCCGTAGGCCAGGACGCGCTTGGTGTCCCGCTCCACGAGGCCGAGGAGGGCGCTGGCCGCCGCGCCGAGCAGCCCGAAGGCCGCGGTGACCACCCCCACCGTGGACAGCGGCGGCGAGAGCAGGTGGACGATCCGCAGGTAGCCGACCACGGCCACCGCGGTCAGGAGCCCGGAAAAGAGCCCCGCCACGTCACCGGGGGCCTCAGGTTCGGCGAGGGGCACCCAGACCTGCAGCGGGAACAGGCCGGCCTTGGCCCCAAAGGCGAACAGTCCGCAGAGCGCCAGCGCCACGGCCCAGGCAGGCGCGAGGACCCAGCCGTGGGCGGCCGCGACGAGGAGGGCAAAAAAGAGCAGGCCCGTTCCGAACTCGGACAGCCCGAGCAGGGCCCACGCGGCGCGCCGCACCCGCAGGCGATCGCGGATGAGCAAGACGTAGCTCGTCGCAGACAGGGCCTCCCACCCGACCAGCATCGGCAGGGGACGGGGGCTGGCCAGAAACCAGGCCACGCCGAGCAGCAATACGTGGAGCAGCACCCCGGTGCCCGGTCCCCCTGCCGCCGTCCGTGCGGCCCGCAGCCAGCCGGTGGCGATGAAGAGCAGTCCCGCCAGGAGCGCGCACCCGGCCCCGAGGTCCCGCAGTTGCAGGGCGGCGGGCGGAAACGGCCAGGGCATGCCGATCTTCAGCTCGGGTGGCGCACCCCCAAGGGATGTGGCGGCCCAGACGCCGAGCAGGGCTCCGGAAACGGAGAGGAGCCAGCCCACGGTGCGGGAGCTCTGCGGCGCTGCCGGCCGGATCGCTGCCACCAGGGCCGCGGCGAGGGCACAGGCGATCATGCCGCCGATGATGGGTGCCATCATGCGGCCCCTCCCTCGCCCCTGGCGCCCGGCATCGGGCGGCCGACGGCGGCGAAGAGCCCAGCGATGATCGCGGCGGGTGGCGGGGGGCACCCCGGCACGAAGACATCGACGGGGATCACCCGCTCCAGGCGGTCCACGGCCGCGGGCGCACGCGCCAACGGACAGTCCGCGCTGCCGCAGGCGCCCAGGGCCACCACCCGCTTGGGGCTTGGCATGGCCTCGTATGTCTCGCGCAAGACCGGTTCCATCTCTGGGCTCAGGGAACCGGTCACCAGCAGCAGATCGGCATGGCGAGGGGAGGGGGTGAAGGTGAAGCCGAAGCGGCTGATGTCGTACGGCGGGGCGGTCAGGAGTTGGATCTCGCTCTCCGGGCCGCCGCAAGACCCCACGTCGATATGACGGATGGCGAGTGAGCGGGTCAGCGGACCCTTTGCCACCGCCCTCAGGCTCTCGGGCGCCGGGGTGCCGGCGGGCAGCACCGCGGGATCCGCGCGCCAGGGGAAGCGCGTCGTGAACGGCGCCCGGAGGCCGCGCATCCAGCCGAGAAAGAACACGGCGGTCGTCTCCCTTCCTGTGGCCGATCTGGCTACCGGGACCAGGATCCCCGGGGGCCCGGGTGTGGGTCGCGGACCGGGCCAACGCGCCCTACCGGTCCACCGCGGACACGGAGAGCGAAAAGCTCGCGTCGATGATCGGCACGTCCTGCAGGACGTTGCCCTCACCGACGGCGGGCGGGACGACGGCCCAGTTGACGGCCGAGGCCGTGCGCACGCGGACCCAGGGGCGCGCCCCAGACCGTCCCGGCCAGACGAAGTAGATGAGTTCGCCCCGCGGCGCCTCCACGCGGGCCATCCGGATGTCCGCGCCCGATGGCCGGTCGGCCCATGACGGCATGGGACCCACCGCGGCGGTGGGCCCGCCGGGAGTCCCCGCCGCCAGACGTTCGCGCAGCCAGCCGATGCTCGCCAGCACCTCCAGGACCCGGACGCGGTACCGTCCCCAGGCGTCGCCCTTGTCCACCACGGCACGCGCGGGGGCCCCGGTGCTCGCATGGAGCCCGTAGGGGTGGTCATGCCGGACGTCGTAGCCCCACCCGCAGGCGCGGCCGGTGGGGCCCACGGGCCGCAAGGTCGCGGCCACCGCCGGCGGAACACGACCCGCACCATGGAGCCGATCGAGGAAGGACGTCGAGCGACCGAGTTGGGCGATGTTCCGCATGAAGCGCTCGCGGATCTCCCGCAGTCCCGGGTCCAGGTCAGGGACGGACTCCGGTTCCCGGCGTATCCCACCGACCACGACGAGGCCCCGCTGATAGCGGTGCCCGGTGCGGCGCAGGCAGAGGCGCAGCACCTGTTCTTTGAGCACGAACAGCTCCGCCGCCGCTGCCGGCAGTCCCGTGGCGTTCGCCAAACCGGCGAGATCGCCGAGGTGGCTCTGCAGCCGCTCCAGTTCCGCCATCACGGCCCGCCAGTGGAGGGCGGCTGGCGGCACCTCCATCTCCAGGGCGGCCTCCCAAGCACCGGCGAAGGCGAGGGCATGCGCCACGGGAGATGTTCCTGTGACGCGCTCCGCCAGTGCGACGCCAGCGACGGGACCGGCCGGTCCCATCTGCTCTTGCAGGCGGCGGCACTTGTAGCCGAACCGCAACCCCAGGGCCAGCACCTCGTCGCCCATCACCTCCAGTCGCCAGCCGACGGACTCCGCCACGTCGCCGCGCACCGGTCCGAGCGGAAAGGTGAACACGCCGCGGCCCAGCACAACCGGCTCCGGCGCCGTCTCGGCCCAGACCAGGCCTTCGCGCTCCAGGCGTCGCTCGTCGGCCAGGGCGGCGACGACCCCGGCCCTGGAGGGTCGTGACGGCGAGCGGGCGGGTGCGGCGGTGGCCGCGGGGCGTTCGACGCCGTCGTAGAAGGCCACGACGAACCCCGCGCTCTCGGCGCCCCCTGGGGCCGTTGGCAGATCCGGCACCCAGCTCAGCGCGAGCAGGCGCGTTTGGGGCTCTGCCAAGCGCGCCGCCAGCGCTGGGCCGAAGTCAGCCGCGGTCACCATTTCCGGGTCGGGCACGCCGGTCTCCTGAACAGCGGCGGCCCTTGCCATGACGGTGGGCTCGACGCTCATCCCTGCCCACCACCCGTGAGCACGTGTGCGGCCCCGACCCATGTGCCATGGAAGGCGCCGGGAAGGACGAGGCCGACGACCAGCGCGCCGACCAAGGCCACGCCGAGCGGCCAGAGGGCAGACAGGGATTCGGCGTGGCCGCCGCCGGTACCCCGCGGGGACCCGCCGAGCAGTAGGTCGGGCAACCGCAACCCGAAACCCAGGAGGTTGATGATCAGAAAGACCAGGGCGACGCCGACCCAGATCAGCTGCCCGGCCTGGACGCCTCCCAGGAGCACCAGCCACTCGCTCCAGAACAGACCGAAGGGAGGAAGGCCGACGATGGCCACCGTGGCGAGGGCAAGGGCGGAACCGGTCAGCGGCATGGCGCCAAGAATGCCCCGCACGCCCGGTCCGCCGGTCGCGGCATAGCGCAGGCGCACGTTGCCGGACCCGTAAAAGAGGGCGCTCTTGCTGAAGCCGTGCGTCCACATGTGCAGAAGGGCCCCGAGGAGCCCGATCCCCCCAAAACCCGCCCCGAGCGCGATGATCCCCATGTGCTCAATGCTGGAGTACGCGAACATGCGCTTGAGATCCCGCTGCCCAGGAATGGCGGCTGCGGCGATGCCGAGCGAGAGCAGTCCCGTCACGATCAGCAGGACGTGCGGCCAGGTCGCCCCGACCACGGAGCCGGCCAGAGCGACAAGCCGCAGCAGGGCATAGATGCCACCGACCAGCTTGATGGCGGACAGCGCGGCCGAGACCGGGGCCGGCGCCTCGCTGTGCGCGTCGGGCAACCAGGTGTGGAAGGGCACCAGACCGGCCTTGCTCCCGTAACCCACGACGGCCAGAACCAGGCCGACCTCCACCGCGATCCTGCCCCCCGCCGAGATGGCGCCGGCCCCAACCGGCGCGAGCGACCAGCCGCCGAGCGGCACTCCCGCCCCGTACAGGATCAGGACCGTCGCCATCAGGGCGAGCAGGCCGCCGATCCCGGTCACCACGAGGTATTTCCACGCCGCCTCCGCGGGTCGGGGCCCCCCGGCAAAGGCGACGAGCAGCACACTCGAGAGCGTGGTGCCTTCGACGGCCGCCCAGATGGCCAGGTAGTTCGTGAAGCAACCGATGGCCAGAAGGCACAGTGTGAAGACCTCGAACAGGGCGAAGTACCGGCGCACCTCGGCGTCACCGATCTCGCCCTGGGCACGCTCCGCGCCGATGACGTGGACGGACACGGCCAGGCTCAGGCCGGCGAGGGCCAGGACCATGAGATTGTACCAGCGCGCCAGCGCGTCCCAGCCGGCGGGAGGGCTCACCACGAGCAACAGGCCCATCAGCCACAGGCCGACGACCGTGCCCCAGGCGATGCCGAAGACGGCCCGGGAACGGCGCACGAGCAGCGTTGCCGCCGCCGCGGCGCCCGGCAGCAGCAGGGGCAGGCCGGCCATCACCTCCCTCATCCCCGCAGCCCCCTCAGGAGCCGGCTGTCGTGGCTGCCATGGGTGGCGCGGACGAGCCGCGTGCCGCTGCCCAGGAGGGTTGCCAACAGCACCACCTCAATCAGGGCGAACGTCTCCCCGAGCGGCGGTAGTCCCGACGCCAGCACCAGGGCCGCCGTCATCAAACCGGCCTCACCCATCAGCACGCCGGCCGCCTGGGCCCAGAGCTCGGAACGGACCGCCGCGGTGCCCCAGCCCACAAACATCGCGGCCAGGCCCAGCCCCAGGGCGACACCCGCGCGCGGCAGGATGGCCAAGCCCACCCAAAGGCATAGCAGCGAGAGCGCCGCGGCCCCCAGGAGCAGAGCCGAAGCGGAAAATGCGGCGTGCTGACCGTAGACCTCGCCGTCGTGGCGGACCGCCCGCCGCAGGAGGCCGGGGGCCCAGAGTCCCTTGATCACCAGCATCAATGCCGCGTCGGCGAACAGTTCGGGCCTGCCTGCCCACCCGCCGAGGGCCACCGCGATCACCGCCTGCGGCACCACGGCCCAGGCATAGATGGTCGCAGCCGCCTCCGGGGTCCGGGCGAGCATGAGGGTGACGGCCAGGACCAGGACGGCCACCGCCCCGAGGGTCTCCACAGCCTGCATCCGGGGCCCTCCTCCCGAGACGGGGCTAGCGCAACGCCGCCACGACGACGCCGACCAGGGCCACGAGGCTGGACATGGTGAGGAACTCCGGGATGCGGAGGAGCCGCAGTTTGGCGAAGGACGCCTCCATGGCCACCAGGACCGCCCCCACGACGATCAGCTTGGCGGCGCTGGCGGCCATGGCCGCGACCAGGCTGGGGAACGCCAGCGAACGGGCCAGGCCCCAGGGGGTGCCCAGTACGTTCACCCCGATCAGGCCGATGACCATGAACTTCATCCAGCCGCCCCACTCGTACAGCGCGAGGTCCGGTCCGGACGCCTCGAACGTGCGCGCCGGATCGATGAGCGAGAGTTCCGCCGTCGAGGAGGGATTGTCGACCGGGATCCGACCGGTCTCGGCGATCCAGAACAGGAACCAGGCCACCAGCACGATGACGTGCGCCGGGGAGGCCACCCACGCGGGGGAGGCAAAGGTGGCGTTGACCACAAAGGGGATGGTCGACCCCGCGACCGAGGCTGCGGCGAAGATCACCAGCGTGATGAGGGGCTCCGCGAAGACCCCGACCAGGCGGATGCGGCTGACCCCGAGGACGCCATAGGGGCTTGCGGAATCCAGGGCGGCCAGGAGCAGGAAGAATCCGGAGGCCGTCAGGATGAACCCGCCACCCAGCATGTCGGCCATGAAGGCCAGCGGCAGGGGGCTGCGCGTCAGCACCGGGATGAGCATGGCCACAAGGATGGGGCCGCAGAAGTAGACGACCGGAGCCCACGCGCTGATCCAGGTGGTGCGCTGGCTCCGCACGGTCTCCTTCGCGAACCACTTCCGCAGATCACGGTAGGGCTGCAGGATGGGTGGCCCGACGCGCCAGAACAGCCGGGCCCGCAGGCGCTCGAGCAGACCCCGATACAGCGGGGCGAATCCCACGACGAAGCTGATCGCCAGCGCCTGCGCCCACGCGAGGTGCACGTGCACGCCCCCCTTGGGCCGAGACACCCTCGAGGGGGGGAGAACAATGAAAAACCCCTGAGGGCGATCCCTCAGGAGTCATTAGCCGGATGGCGGTTTGAGGCCGCATCGACCTCCGGCGAACTCCATCGCCGCTATTCACATCACGCGCATGATACGTGCGGGTCCGGTCAGCTGTCAATCACCCAGCGGGCGGGATCCGCGGTATGCCGCGGGCGGCGCGCTTCCCGTCCTGGGCGTCCAGGCCGGGCCATAGGATCACCTCGACGGGCTCGGACGTGACGAGGCCTCCCGCCAGCATCTGATCGACGACGGGCAGGAAGCCGGAAATCCGTTCCGGTAGGTCGACGATCTCGATCAGCAGCGGCAGGTCGTTGGAGAGCGAGAACGGGTGGAGCACGTGGATTCGGCTGTGCGCGCCGAAGCCCTCGATGCCCTGCAGGACGGTGGCTCCGGCCAGGCCGTGCGCCCGCGCCGCGCGGACGATCGCCTGCGCCAGGCCGCCGCCGTGCCAGGTGTCGCGCTCCCCGACATAGATCCGCAGCCGCGTGGCCCTCGTCGTCTGGCCCATCCCGCACCCCCTGGGCGCCGGTGCGTCCCTCCGCCTATTCCTCGCGCCGTCGCGGGGCCCGTCCACCCTGGAACCGTCCCGCCATGGCCGCCACCACGCGCCGCCAGGCACTCTGGACCTCCGGCGTGCGCGTTCCGCGCCATTGGTAGTCGAAGCTTTGGATGAGTGCCTCCACGTCCGCCCCAAGTTCGTCGAGGCGCCTGGCTTCGTGTCCGTCCAGCAGGGCCCGTCCTCGCTGGCACAGGGCGCGCGTCTGCACGTAGTGGGGCCAGCAGAGTCCCTCGGAGGACTCCCAGGCCTTCCGCAGGGGAGCGGCCGCCTCCAGACCGGCGGCCAGGACTTCGCACGCGCGCCTCTCCGCCTCCCCCTCGGCCTCGCAGGCCGGGCAGAGACGTCCGATCCCGGTCAGCCCGCGGTCGAGGCGCAGCAGGCGCACGTTGGTGCGGGCCTTGCGCCAGCGCGCGATCAGCCGGCGCCGTTCAAGAAGAATGCTGCCATACATGAGGGCGGTGCCAAGGGGGTCGCGCCAGGAGAGCAGCGTTTGCAGATGCCGGCCGCAAAAGCCGTTGCTCGCGCGCAGACGGGCCTCGGTGGCCGGCGAGGCCGCGTTCTCATACAGCAGCGTGTCGAAGTAGCGCTGTTCCGACTGTGCCATGCACTGGCAGACCGCGCAGCCCGACTCGCCCAAGAAGCGCTCCAGGTCCTGATAGGTCGCGGAGGTCTCGAAAAGCTCTGTCGCCATGAACAACCCTCCAGGCCTGTCGGCCGGGAGGCAAGGCACTCCCGGCCTTGAGCCAGGAGCCATCAGCAGCGCCGTCGCTGCGGTTCGGGCGGTACGGGGGCCGCCCCGGCGGTCTCCATCGCCGCCTCCATCGTATGTTCGGCCGCTCCTGCCCGCAAGGGCGGCGCGCCCCTGCGCCAGGGAGGTTGAAGCAGCGACCCAGAGACGGTGCGAAGCCGGCCGATGCGGGCGGGGTGAGCACGTTTGGTGGGTTGCCGGGGGTTCTCCAGCCTGCGGAGGTTTGCGCGGGTCCCGCGGATCCATGTGGCGTTGCGCCCGTGGTACAGGGAGGGCAACGCCCCCCTGGGGCCCGGTCCGAGTGTGCGCACCGGCGATAGATGCCGTGTTAGGTCTTCTCTTCGGAAACTCGGCATGTCGCACGGTGCGCGCGCAATCGCGTGGCGGACATATGTGCGCGGATCAACCAGCGCCTGCTGAGGCACGCCTGAACAAATGGCCGAGCCTTCCCGTGGGCACGAGGGCACCGCCCGCCCACCCGCGGGGTGGGCGCAGGAGCGCGCCGCCCAACGGTGGGGGTGGGTCAGCGCACCGTGAGCAGGGTCAGCGCCTGGGCCACCCACAGGGCGGACGCGGCACCGATCACCCCGACGCGCGGCCGGCTCCCGCCGGCCCAGAGCCCGACGAGGACCATCACCGGCACCGGGGGCAGCGGCAGGCCCGCCAGCGGGCCGCTGAGGGCCAGCAGGACCGCGGGTATGGCAACCGCCACCCAGAGGGGGAAGAGCTCGGCCAGGCGCGTCTGCAGGAGTCCCTGGTAGAACACGGCCTCGAGGACGGCGAGGACGAGGGCCAGGGTCACCAGCTCAAAGCGATTGCAGCGCAGGGCGGCCAGGACACCCGGTTCGCCCGGCCCGGCGCTGGCGCCCCCCAGCCACCCGAGCAGCCCTGCGCCCGCAAGCACCCCAAGTCCCGGCCAGAGGCGGGGCCAGGGCAGCGCCAGTTCCTGGCCATGGAGCACGCCGGTGCGCAGGGCGAGCGTGACGGGTAGGGCCAGGGCCAGGGCCCCCAACACCAGGGCCGCCTTCGCCAGGGTAGGGGGCAGCGTGCGCGGATCGAGCCAGAGATGACCCGCTCCCGGCCCGAACACGAGCGCCAGGGCAATGACCGGCCCGACCACCGCGCACCAGGCATACAGGCCGAGCAACCGCACCGAGGCGTTA
>JAKAUG010000151.1:0-7889 GCA_021827805.1 Bacillota bacterium
GTGCAGGGCCTGCGCGAAGACCTCCTCGCACCTGCCGCCGCCGTAGATGTCGGCATGATCAAAGAAGTTGGCGCCAAGTTCCAGGGCCGTCTGCACAAAGCGCTCAGCCTTGGAGCCCTCCAGCCCACCCATGCGCATGCAGCCAACACCCACCACCGGGACCTCCAGCGTGCTCGGCCCGAGCCTCATCGTCCTCATGCCCCTGGTCTCCCCCCGCGCTCCCTGGTCAGCGCAAGGATTCTGGCACAGCGGCCCGGACGCCGACAAGCCATGGGGGCCGTTGCGTGCTTGGAGGGCACGGCCCCCCCGATGCGCCCCCGAGCGGACGCGCCGACGGAAGTCGTTCCGTTCAGGCGAGTTCTGCCACCTGGGAGGCCACCTGCACGGGATCGGCGACCGGCTCGTCCGAGAGGATCCGCCCGTCCAGAACGCGCACAATCCGCTTGCAGTGGTTGGCGATCGCCTCGTCGTGGGTCACCATGATCACCGTCATGCCCCGCGCGTTCAGGCCCTGGATGATGCCCATGACCTCGCGACCGGAGACGGAGTCCAGGTTGCCGGTCGGCTCATCCGCCAACAGGAGCTTCGGTCGCCCGGCCAGGGCGCGGGCCACGGCGCAACGCTGCTGCTGCCCGCCGGAGAGCTGAGCGGGCAGATGGTGCACGCGATCCGCCAGTCCCACGGCGCCGAGCGCCTCCAGCGCCGCCTCCCGGCGCCGGGAGGCCCGCTCGCCCCTGTAGATCAGGGGCAGCTCCACATTCTGCAGCGCCGAGAGACGGGGCAGCAGGTTGTAGTTCTGAAAGACGAAGCCGATCGTGCGGTTACGCATGTCCGCCAACTGGTCATCGCCGAGGCGCGACACGGGACGACCCGCCAGACGGTACTCTCCCGCGCTGGGGCGGTCCAGGCACCCCAGCAGGTTCATCAGCGTGGACTTCCCGGAACCAGAGGGCCCCATGATCGCGACCATCTCACCCGCGCGCACGCGCAGGTCGACGGACACCAGGGCTTGGACGATGACCTGGCCCATGCGGTAGGCCTTGCCGATGCCCTCCAGGGATACGACCGGCGGCTCAGGGCCCGCTCCCGCAGCCGTACGCACCGCCACGCGCCACCACTCCCTCGTTGCACATCTTAGCGACACGATTTGAACGAATCATGAAGGAAGAGAGAAGAGAGCGCGACGACCGCGGTGCATCGCCACCGGACGGACTGGGAACACTCCCCTGTGCTGGGCCCGAGGCGGGCCCGAAGGGTGGTGCACCCAACCATGGACGTGTCTCCGGCCGCGGCGGGTTCCCTGCCCGCACAGCTCCCGTCCAATGACCCGCGATCCGCAAC
This sequence comes from Bacillota bacterium, assembly GCA_021827805.1. Lineage (GTDB taxonomy): Bacteria > Bacillota > Sulfobacillia > RBS10-35 > JAJYVN01 > JAJZWQ01. Next base: position 1,342 of record JAKAUG010000151.1, read on the forward strand.
AGACATCCTTGGCCTCACAGAGGTCCAGCAGCGGCGCCTGGTCCTGGACATGGTCCGGGCGGGCCATTCCGACCAGGAGATCGGGGCGTGCTTCTCCCTGACCCAGTGGCAGGTGCGAAACCTGCGCTACCGCCTGGGGATCAAAAGGCCCCGCGGCCGCCACGGCCTCCCGGCTGGCGCCTCCGGCCAGGACCATGCACCGGCCGGGCCGCGGCGCATGCCGCTGGTGTCCGGTGAACGACTGGGCGTGCGCATGGTCGGCGAGTTCTCCGGGGATGAGGCGGGCAGCCGGCTGACGGCGCTCGGCACACTGCTCGCGGCCGCCGAGGGGCGTTTCGCCATACGGGTGGCGGTTCAGCAACTCGGCGTGCGCGGCTGAGGGAGAGGCCGTCCGGCGGCAGGCCAGCGCCCCGCCACGTCGAATGGCGCGGCGGGGGTGATGGCGCTTGGCCAAAGAGCTGCTGGAACGGCCTGCCGTCGTGGGCAGGGGCGGAGGGATCTTCCGGCATCGCTTCGCCGTACCGGACGCCGGCGAGGCCATTCTCAGCATGCGCATCGCGGCCGCGGGCACCGCTTGGGGCCGGGCCGATCAGGAAGCCGGTACCCTGCGCCTGGAGTTCGAGGGCAGCTACAGCCAACATCTGGTGGTCTTCGGGGGTGCCGAGGAGACCGTTTATCAGCGCTACTTCGGAGACATCGGCGTCGGCGCGCACGAGATCATGCTCACCTTCTCCCCAGAGGGCTCGGCCCCGCGCGCGCAGTGGATCCGCACGCTGAGCATCAGCGTGGACGTGATCACCTACCACGACCCCAGGTACGTCCCGGTCTCGAACAGCCCCCTCCTCTACGGACGCGCCGAACGCGACTCCTATGAGATGCGGAAGTCCGACACGCCGCTGCAAGCGTTCTACCGCTATCCGCAGGGTGGCCTGACGGGGCGCGAGATCGAGTTCTTCTACATGTACAGCCACCTCAACCAGGGGATGGACATGGCGCTCCGGCTGTCGCAGACCGGCTGTCTGGCGCCGATCGAGTGGAGCTTCCGCGGCTCGCTTGACAGCGCGGGGCACGCGACAAGGAACCTGTACTTCCAGGGGCGCAACCACCGGCCGCATGGCTTCGCGGGGACATACGACATGGGCGCGCACCCGGTGCTGCAGGCGGTGGGTTACGAAGGCATGTTCCACGACCGGCAGGCCACGCCCTATCGCATCGCCCTGCCGGCGCTGGAGGAGGTCCCCGCCGACCGCCCGCTGGCCTGGATGCAGAACGTGTACCCGCTCAGCTATCGGATCGCGGCCGAGGAACTCCGTCGGGAGGTCAAGCTGGAGGAGCCCTGCAATCCCAAGAGCAGGGCGCTGACCGACCCGCACAACTACCTGTTCCTCCACTTCGGACGCCAGGTGCCCGAGGGCGCCCGCAGTGCACCCTTTGTGGAGGTCCTGGTCCAGGTGCAGGGCCAGACCGAGGCATTCTCCTCCATCTTCGGCGACCGCAAGTGGGGCCTGCCGGACACGGGGCCCTTCGCGACCGCGGTCAAGCTGCCCTCGGGCCTGACGGCCGAGGCCATCCGCGAGGTGCGCGTGCGCGCCGTGCCCCAGCGGCGGGATCCCTTCAAGGTGGAGATCACGGGGCCCCAGGCCGCCTTCTTCCTGGACGGCCCGGGCTACGCCGTGGGGCCGATGCTCCCCGGCGTACCATCGGACAAGACCGTCACCCTCACCGCGCAGGAGCCGGAGGCCGTGATCTTCTCGCGCGGCACCTGATCCTCGGGAGGGGCGGTCCTCCGGGACCGCCCCTCCCGCTCAGCGCCCACCCCCCGTCCAGCGCGCCAGGGCGGCCTCCTCAGCCAGATAGTCGTGGCCGCAGGCATAGCGCTGCCAGTACGGCTCCAGCGTCGGCAGCAGATCATCGGGCCCCAGCGCCCACAACCAGCGCGCGGTGCGCTCCAGGGCCGTCAGGAGGTCCACGGGCGGCACGTACGCCAGCCGCGCCCGGGCGCGGTGCAGGTCGAGCACCACCGGGGCGGGCACGGCGAACGGGCTGTGCGTATCCAGCACAGCGCGCGGCAGCGGGACCCCCTCCAGCGGCCGCTCGACGGCCGCGGCCAGCGACGCCGCAAGTTCCGCGAGGGTCGCGATGCGGCCATCCCCCACGTTGAAGGTGTGGCCGTCAGCCTCCCGGGGGTGGTTGAGGGCGCAGAGCACGGCGTGCACCGCATTGTCCAGATACAGGCGGTGCAGGAGTTGCCCGCCCCCATCCGGGAGGCCGAGCTGCCGTCGGCCCGCGCGCAGCCGCCCCAGGACATGCCACTCGCGGGCCAGCCGCACGCCGGGTCCGTAGAGGGGCGCCAGCCGCAGGACGGTCGCGGGATAGCCGCCCTGGGCCCGGGCGTTCCAGAGGCCGTCCTCCGCCCCGAGCGCCTCGCCGTCGCGCAGGGGGGCACCCTCCGGGCAGGGCACCGGGAGCCGGTCCGGGGCGGGCACGCCGGGCGCCGCCCCGCAGGTGGGGGCATCCAGGCTTCCGGCATACACCCGCCAGGTGCCCAACTGAACCACCAGGCCCACGCGGTGGCGCAGTTCCCGGGCGGGGTGGGCCGGCCCGTCCAGACCGCGCGCCCCGCCGTCGACCACGGCGTCGAACGCGCCGCGCAGTGCCTGCCAGGTCTCGGGGCGCGCGCGCCACCCGGGCAGAAGCCGCACCCCCTCCACCGCCTCGGGCGCCTGCCCAAGGCACGTCACCTCGGCGCCCACGCGGCGTAGCGCCTGGACGAGCGCCGCTCCCAGGGCGCCACCGACGTCCACCAGCAGAATGCGCAGGTGGGCATCCTCGAACAAGCCAGCACCCCCGCCCTAGAGCATGGACTGTGGATCGGGATCCGCCGCCAAGCGGGCCCCTGTCTTCGGGGTGCCGGCCGCGTCCAGGGCGGTGCGGGCCAGACGCCGCAGTTCCGTCCCGTCCGCGCCGCGCAGCGCCAGGTGCCAGCGATAGGCGCCGCGCAGGCGCGCCAGGGGCGCCTGCGCCGGTCCCCAGAGGTCCACCCCCGGCGGCACGATCTCGCGCAGCGCGTCCGCCACCGCGCGGAGCGCGCTCTCGGCGGCATGCGCCTCCGGCGCCCAGGACAGGATCCGCAGCAGGCGCCCGAAGGGAGGAAAGCTCGCCGCGGCGCGCGCCGCCAGCTCCTGGCGCGCGAAGCCCGCGTAGTCGTGGGTGGCGGCGGCGATGATGGCGGGGTGCTCGGGGGTGCGGGTCTGGATCAGCACTTCACCCGGTTCCTCCCCCCGCCCCGCCCGGCCGGCGACCTGGCAGAGCAGCTGGAAGGTGCGCTCCGAGCCGCGGTAATCCGGGTGGTGCAGGGCTGTGTCCGCGTCCACCACGCCGACCAGCGTCACCCCCGCCACATCCCAGCCCTTGGCCACCATCTGCGTCCCGACGAGCACATCGGCGCGACCGGCGCGAAAGTCCTCGTAGATGCGGCGGTGGGCCCCCTTGCTGCCCGTGGTGTCCAGGTCCATGCGCAGGACGCGCGCCTGGGGAAAGAGGCGCGACACCTCCTGGGCCACCCGCTCGGTGCCCAGCCCGCGCAGGCGCAGCATGTGGCCCCGGCAGCGGGGACAGGTGCGGGGCACCGCGCCGCGCGCGCCGCAGTAATGGCAGTGCAGGCTGTGGTCGCTGTCGTGGTAGCACATCGCCACCTCGCACTGCTGGCAGCGGGAGACGAAGCCGCAGGCGCGGCACAGCAGCACCGGGGCAAACCCCCGCCGGTTCAGGAACAGCAGGACCTGGTGGCCGCTACCCAGATGCCGCTCCAGGGCCTGGTGCAGCTCCGGAGCGAACAGAGCGCTCTCCGCCTCGTCCCGCAGGTCGACGGTGCGCACCTCTGGCAGGGGCCGCGCGGCCACGCGCGCGGGCAGGTCGAGGCGCTCGAGTTCCCCGCGCTGGGCCGCGTCGAACGTCTCAAGGTCAGGGGTGGCGCTGCCCAGTATGACGGGGATGCCGAGCCGCTGCGCTCGCCAGAGCGCCACATCACGGGCGTGGTAGCGGGGCGCTTCCTCCTGCTTGTACGAGGGCTCGTGTTCCTCGTCCACCACGATCAGGCCCAGGCGCGGCAGCGGCGCGAACACCGCGGAGCGGGCCCCGATGACCACCGCGACCTCGCCCTGGCGCGCTCGCAACCACTCGGCGTGCCGCTCCCCCACGCCGAGCGCGCTGTGCAGGACCGCCACCTGTGTGCCGAAGCGGCGCCGGAAATTGCCGACGGTCTGCGGCGTCAGGGCGATCTCCGGCACCAGGACGATGGCCTGCCGTCCCGCGCGCACCACCTCGGCGATCGCCCGCAGGTAGACCTCCGTCTTGCCGCTGCCGGTGACGCCCCAGAGCAGAAAGCCACCGTAGTGCGGCTCCTGGAGGGCCGGTCGCAGGGACTCCAGCGCGCGCTCCTGATCCGGGGTGGGCTCCGGAGGTGCCTGGGGCAACTCGTGGGCCGGGGTCTCTACCCACGGGTCGCGGCGCCCCTCGCGCGGCAGTGCGGCGACCCAGCCGCGCTCCACCAGGGCGGCGAGGGCGCCGGGTTTGACGCCCCGCTGCAGGAGCTCGTCCCGGGCAAGCCCCGGCTCGGCCGAGATGACCGCCCACGCCCTCGACTGCGCCGGGGCCCGGGCCAGCGCCCGCCCAGGGTCCACGCCGGGCAGCGGGTTGTAGCAGATCTGGGGTCGCGGCTCGCTGCCGGGCGGCGGCAGAAGCGCGGATGCCGCCTGCGCCAGCGAGCACAGGGTGCGCTCCGCCAGCCAGCGGGCCAGATCCAGCATGTGGGCGTCCAGACAGGGTTCTCTGTCCACCAGGTCCGCCAGGGGCCGCACGCGCATGCCCGCTGGCGGCGGCTCGTCGCCCACGGCGAACACCACGCCGATGAGCTCCCGGTTGCCGAAGGGCACCTGCACCCGCTGGCCGGGTGCGACGGCACCCACCCACTTGGCGGGAACCTCGTAGGTGAACAGTTGATCCGGACCCCGCCCCCCGACCGCGACCGCCACATGGGCGAGAAGGCCGCTCCGCGGGGCGGGCTCCTGCGCGGGTAGCATCGAGATCGCCCGCGGACCCTGGCCCTGCTTCATCCTCGCCGGCCTCGCGCGGCCACCCTCAGCCCTCCCCGCACAACAGGCCCGCGATACGGGCCAGGATACGCTCGGCCACCAGTCGCTTGGGGAGGGGTCCCACGGTCTCGGAGGCCCCCGCGGCATCCCAGATCACCACGGTGTTCTGCTCGGCCCCAAAGACGCCGCCGGGCTGGCGCAGGTCGTTGTACACGCAGAGGTCCAGATGCTTGTTCCGCAGCTTGCGCAGGCCCTCCTCAGGGCCGGCACCAGACTCGGCGGCGAAGCCCACCAGGATCCGGTCCCCCTTTTGCGCCCCGACCTCGGCCAGAATGTCAGGATTCCGCACCAGGCGCAGTTCCTGGGTCTCGCCGCTCTCCCCCTTCTTGAGTTTGACCTCCGAGGTCTGCTCGGGCCGCCAGTCGGCCACCGCGGCCGCGGCGATAACCACGTGCGCGGTCTCCAGGGCGGCCCTTACCGCCGCCCGCATCTGGCGCGCACTCTCGACGAGCACCACGTCCACCCCGGACGGGGCAGCCAGATGGACGGGGCCGCTCACCAGGGTCACCCGCGCCCCAGCGTCCCGGGCCGCCTCGGCGAGGGCGTACCCCATCCTGCCGCTGGAGGGGTTCGAGAGGTAGCGCACCGGGTCCAGATACTCCCGCGTGGGACCCGCCGTGACGAGCACGTGCCGTCCCGCCAGTGGTTGGGTGCCAAGGGGGGGCGGCATCTCGGGACGCCGCCCCCCACCCGCCGCCAGTCCCTCCAGGGCGTGAAGGATGGCCTCCGGCTCGGGAAGGCGACCCCACCCCTGGCCCTCTTCGGGACTGCCCAGCGGGCCCCAGCCGGGGTCCAGCACCGTCGCGCCCTGCCTGCGCAGCAGGCCGACGTTGCCCTGCACCGCCGGATGGGACCACATGTGCCGGTTCATGGCCGGGGCCAGCAGGACCGGCCCCGGGAACGCGAGCAGCCATGTGCTCAGGTAGTCGTCCGCCAGGCCATGGGCACACTTGGCCAGCAGGTCGGCCGTGGCGGGCGCCACCACGGCAAACTCAGCCCAGCGCGCCAGTTGCACATGGTCCGGAACTCCGGGAGAGAATAGCTCAGTGGCCACCGTCTGGCCACTGAGGGCCTCAAGCAGCGGCGCCCCCACAAAGCGCGCCCCCGCCTGGGTCAGGATCACCCGCACCTGGGCCCCCCGCCGTTGAAGCGCGCGCAGCAGAACCGCCGCCTTGTAGGCGGCGACGCTGCCACCCACGCCCAGCACCACCCGGCAGCCGGCCAGCGTGTCGGCCAACTCGCGCCACTCCGTTCCTGCCCGCTGGGCGGATCAGGACCTCGCGCCAAAGCCCGCCCATCCCCCGGGGCCAGCGGCGGGCGGGCGTGGCCGGGGCCCAAGGGACCGTTTCCCCTACTTGATCCCCTCGCGTGTGCGCTCGAAGTACAGCTTGCCCT
>JAKAUG010000151.1:7899-12158 GCA_021827805.1 Bacillota bacterium
GAGAGTCCACTCGCCGCTTCTTGCCGTTCAGCAGCTCCCGGGCCCGCTTGGCGGCCACGCTGACCAGGGTGTACTTGCTCTGGAGATAGGAAGACTCGACCTCCTGCACCCACTGCCCGTCGTCCGCCGGCAACAGGGCATCCACCGCGTTCTCCAGGGTCGCGCCCGCATCCGTGAGCTCCGCCGGGCCCTGTTCCAGCCCCCCGACCGCCGGAGCCACCACACCGATCTCCTTCTTCGGGCGCTTGCTTCGGCGCACAGGCACCTTCTTCGCCGCCGGCGCCGCTTCTGGTTCATCCGCCACGGCAGACCCTCCCCTCTACTCCTCGACTGCTTCCTCGTCCCCGGGCTCCGGGTCATGCAGCAACTCGCGGCTCCCCAGACGGTGCGCGACCGTCTCCGGTTGCACGGCCGAGAGGATGACGTGGGCCGAGTCCGTGAAGATCACCGCGCGCGTGCGGCGGCCGTAGGTGGCATCCACCAGGGCCCCGCGGTCGCGCGCCTCGCTGATCATGCGCTTGATGGGCGCGGACTCAGGGCTGACGATGGCGACGATGCGGTTTGCCGAAACGATGTTCCCAAACCCGATGTTGATCAGCCGAATGTCCACCCTGCCCACCCCCGGCTGCTGTGTGCCCGGCAGCGGTCACTCCACGTTCTGGACCTGCTCGCGGAATTGCTCGACCGTGACCCGCGCCTCCACGGCCCAGGACGCGGTTTCGGCATCCACCGCCTTGGCCGCCACCGTGCCCCATTCCCGCAGCAACTCCTGGGCCAAGAAGTCCAGGCGCCTCCCCACGGGTTCCCGGGCCTCGAGGCAGGTGCGCACCTGCCGCATGTGGCTCTGCAGTCGCTCCAGTTCCTCAGTCAGGTCCCCGCGCTCCATGATCTCGGGCAGCCTGACTTGCCGCGCATCCTCGCCTGGAAAGGCGCCGAGCTCATCAAGCCGGGCCCGCCAGCGGCTGATCTGCGTTCGACGCACCCCGGGCATCGCCTCCGCCACCTGGGTTCGGAGCCGATCCAGGCGGGTGACCAAGTCCGCGAGCGCCTGGCCCAGGGCGTGGCCCTCGCGCTCGCGCATCGCCACCATGTCCGCCAGGGCCGCGCCGAGCGCCTCCTCGAGGGGTGGCCAGGTCTCCTCGCCTCCCGGCCCCGGCACCGGCACCAGCCGGGCCACACCGGGCAGGGCCAGCAGGGTGCCGGCGTTCGGCGCCGCGGGCGCACCCCAACGGGCGCCGATTTCCTGCAAAGCCTCATGGTACTGAGCGACCAGGGACATGTCAACGACGAGGCGCTGGCTGGGGGCAGGCGCCAGGCCTGGCGGCGGCATGAGCGCGACCTCGACCCGCCCGCGGCGCACATGCTGGGACACCAACTGCCGGATCGCTTCCTCGAAGCCGCGGCAGTTCTCAGGCACGTGCAGCACAAGATCGAGGTAGCGGTGGTTGACCGCGCGCACCTCGGCCTGCCAGGGGGCATCCGCTGGCCCCCCCGAGGCCCTGCCGAAACCGGTCATGCTGTGCAGTCCCGCTCCCCCCCGGTTCGGTTTCCCGGCCGCGGGGTCCCTTTCCTGCGCCTGGCCGTCTAGCCAGCCCCCCCGTCGGCGGCCTCGCGGCGCGCCATCCGGAGCGCACGCGTCACATACCCGCCCACCCGGCCGGATTCCGCGGCACTGAGCCCGCCCCACCCGTCCGCCTGCACACGCTCCCACAGGCCCAGAGCCTGGGCACCCTCCACCTTCAACCGGTAGAGCTCCGTCTTCTCGACCTCTGCCTGGCGCTGCCGCCGCTGCCGTGTCCGGCCGCTCTCCCTGCGCGCTCGCTCCTGGGCCGGCCCCTGCTCACCCTGGGCCTCGGCCGGCTGAGCACCGTTCTCAGGTGGCCTGCTTCCCAATTGGGCACCTCCTCCACGCCTGCCTAGCCTGCCCGGCCATCGGACGCCGCATGCTTGCGCGCCCAAAGGCAGCGGGCACACAGGGGACAGAGGGCGCAACGGGGGTTCGCGGGACGGCACCACTCCTTGCCCACCGCCACCAGCAGGGCGTGGAACTCGCCGAGCCAGGCGGGGTGTCTCGGCAGCCGCGGAAGGAGATACGCCCTGGCGCGCTCGTAAGAGCGCCCGGCCTCCTCCGGCAACACGCCGACCCGGCCCAGGACACGGCGGCTGTAGGCATCCGCCACAAAGGCCGGCTGATCGAGGGCATAGCACAGGATGGCGTCCGCCGTCTCCGCGCCGACCCCGTGCACGCCCAGCAGCTCAGCGCGCAGGGGGGCGTCCGCCCGGGCGCGCAGCATGTCCAGTCCCCCGGCCTCCTGCACGAAGCAGGCGATGGCCGCCAGCTTCCGGGCCTTGGCGTTGAAGTATCCCGCCGGGCGGATCGCCGGCGCCACCTCCTGGGCGGAGGCCTGGCTCAGGGCCTTGAGGGACAGGAGCCCCGCCGCGCGCAGGTTGGCGATGGCGCGGGCGGCGTTGGTCCAGGAAACCGCCTGGGTCAGGACCGCCCCGATGACAACCTCCTCGGCCGTGTCGGCAGGCCACCACCCCTGGGGTCCCAGGCGCCCCAGCAGGACAGCGCGCAGCTCGACGAGGCGCCGGTTAGCCGTAGCGCACCACCTCCAGGGCCCCGCCGCTCCAGACGGCGACGCTGGTGCGGAAGGGCGCGAGCCCGGGGTGGGCGAGCGCGTCCTGCATCATGACCCTGTCTGTGGCCTGCACATCTTCCCGCTGCAACTCCTCCGGCCGCAGCCAGACCGTCTCCGGCGGCAGGGCCGCCTCTTCCGGCAGTTCGCACCAGAACAGGCCGAGCGGCCACGGCCCGGACAGCGGGCAATCCGGACCGCTGACCTCCTGCAGCACGAACAGGGCCAGGCCCAGGACACCGACCTCGGCACCCAGCTCCTCCCGAAGTTCGCGCCGACAGGTCTGGGCCAGACCCTCGCCGGGCTGCCGCTTGCCCCCTGGCAGACAGTAGAGACCGGATCCGGGCGGCGTGGCGCGCCTGGCGAGCAGAAGGCCGCGCGGACCACGGACCAGCGCCAGGGCCACGGCTGGCGGGAACCCCCTGGGCTCGCTCAAGGCCGCTCGTTCCCGCGACCCGCTGGATTCACGTGCACCAGGACCTCGCGCACCGTCGGGCTCGCGCGGTGGACCGCATCGGCCACGGCCCGGGCCACCTCGTGCCCCGCCGTCACCGAGAGGTCGCCATCCACACCGATCTTCACGTCCACCAGCACGTAGCGCCCCATACCCCTGGCCCGCAGGCCGTGCATCTCGCGCACCCCCTCCACCCCGAGCACGACCTGGCGCACGGTCTTCTCGATCGCCCCGCGGTGGCGTTCCACCAGATCGTCCAGATTGCCGCGCAGGATGCTCAGCCCCGCCCAGAGCAACAGCCCGGCCACGGCCAACGCCATGACCGGGTCCGCCCAGGCCCATCCCGCCCGCGCCGCGACCACACCGAGCAGGGCGGCCAGCGAGCTCCAGACATCCGCCCGGCTGTCCACGGCGTTGGCCTCCAGGGCTCGGGACTCGAGGTCCTGGCTCCGGGAGCGGCTGAGCCGGAACAGAACCTCCTTGACCACCATACCGGCGGCGGCGATGACCAGGGCTCCGACAGCGGGACGGCTGAGATGGCCGACCGCCAGCCGCTCAACGGCATCCGCCGCCACGCTCAGACCAGCGGCGCCCAGGAGCGCGCCGACGGCGAAGGCGGCGATGGACTCGGCCTTCTCATGCCCGTACGGGTGATCCTCGTCCGGCGGCGTGGCGGCCAGGTGCCGGCCATAGAGCACGGCCCCTGAGCCGACGGCGTCGCTGATCGAGTGCAGCCCGTCGGCCAGAACGGCCTGCGAGTTGAAGGCGATGCCGCCCACAATCTTCACGCCGGCCAGCAGCAGATTGGCCAGCAGCGTCGACCACGCCAAACCCTGCCCCAGCAAGGGTTCGCCTCGCGCTCTGTGCTTCACGATCCGCGCTGGCCCCCGTGAGCCGTGGACATGTGCGGCCAGCCACCCCGCCCGCGCCATCGGCCCCTGACCAGAGCTCGGCCTCCTTCGATTCCGACTACGACCCCATGGCCCTTGGCGCACGATCGCATCGCGACAGTCCGCGGCAGGCGATGCCGCCCGCGTGGCCGTCTTTCGCTTCCGGGCGCCGCGGCGCTCCGCTTCAAGACCCAACGGTTCCTGCCTCGCAGGGGCCGCATGCACCGGGCAGTTCTCCTGGCCAGAGCCTTCCCCTCCACAGGCGTCCTGCGTCTC
>JAKAUG010000049.1 GCA_021827805.1 Bacillota bacterium
CGATCTGGTAGGCGAGGCGAGAAGCCTAAGGCGCGCGGGAGAACCCTTGCTAAGGAACTCGGCAAAATCCCCCCGTAACTTCGGGAGAAGGGGGGCCCCGGTAGGGTCGCAAGGCCCGAGGGGGCCGCAGAGAAACAGCCCAAGCGACTGTTTACCAAAAACACAGGTCTCTGCGAACGCGCAAGCGGAAGTATAGGGGCTGACACCTGCCCGGTGCTGGACGGTTAAGGGGAGGCGTGCGAGCGCCGAACCGAAGCCCCAGTGAACGGCGGCCGTAACTATAACGGTCCTAAGGTAGCGAAATTCCTTGTCGGGTAAGTTCCGACCCGCACGAAAGGTGTAACGACTTGGGCGCTGTCTCGGCAGGGGGCCCGGTGAAATTGAAGGCCTCGTGAAGATGCGAGGTACCCGCGACTGGACGGAAAGACCCCGTGGAGCTTGACTGTACCCTGGTATTGGATCCTGGTCGTTCCTGTAGAGGATAGGTGGGAGGCAGCGAACCCGGGCCGCCAGGCTCGGGGGAGCCGACGGTGGAATACCACCCTTGAACGACTGGGATTCTAACCGACTCCCCGAGACGGGGAGCGGGACCGTGCCAGGCGGGCAGTTTGACTGGGGCGGTCGCCTCCCAAATGGTAACGGAGGCGCCCAATGGTTCCCTCAGCACGGTTGGACATCGTGCGTGGAGTGCAAAGGCACAAGGGAGCTTGACTGCGAGTGGGACGCCACGAGCAGGGCCGAAAGGCGGGCTTAGTGACCCACTAGCTCCGAGTGGAAGGGCTAGTGATCAACGGATAAAAGCTACCCCGGGGATAACAGGCTGATCTTGCCCGAGAGTTCACATCGACGGCAAGGTTTGGCACCTCGATGTCGGCTCATCGCATCCTGGGGCCGAAGTAGGTCCCAAGGGTTCGGCTGTTCGCCGATTAAAGCGGTACGTGAGCTGGGTTCAGAACGTCGTGAGACAGTTCGGTCCCTATCCATCGCGGGCGTTGGAGACTTGCGGGAAGCCACCCCTAGTACGAGAGGACCGGGGTGGACCGACCTCCCGTGTACCAGCTGTCCTGCCAAGGGCATCGCTGGGTGGCGGTGTCGGGACGGGATAAGCGCTGAAAGCATCTAAGCGCGAAGCCCACCCCAAGATGAGGTCTCCGTCTCTTTGAGGTAAGACCCCTGGTAGAACACCAGGTTGATCGGCCCGGAGTGTAAGCGTGGCAACACGTGCAGCGGACGGGTACGAATCGGTCGAAACCTTGGCCGCCCCCCCCGGAGAGCCCGGGGGGACGGCGCTGCGCACCCGCTCAACGAAACTTCCCCACCCTGTTCCCTCTGCGCCTGTCGCGGTACAACCGCGAGGGCGTTCCGGTGGCTATGGCGGAGGGGTTCCACCCGTTCCCATCCCGAACACGGCCGTGCCCCCCTCCCGCGCCCATGGTACTGAGCGGGTGACTGCTCGGGAGAGTCGGTCGCTGCCGGGACATCATTGAGACGGAAGGGCGGGGTCGCCTATGGCGGCCCCGCCCTTCCGCGCCTCTTGCTGATCAGGCGCGGACGATGTCCACCCCCGCTCGTTGAGCGGAACCGTCGTTTGGGTCTGCGAGGACCGACGCTGTTGCTGAAGATCCCGGGCAACATCCGCGCAGGCGCAGGGGTTGGTCGGCGACCCACGGGGCCACAGCCTCTGAGCGCCGACCTCGGCCGCCAGCGGTTCGGTGCGGGATCATTGCCGGCGCGCCGTGCGCCCAGGCTCATCAACGCTCCTCGCATGATCGCTCCCATGGCGGCCCGCGGAGCGCGGTCCTGGTGGCGCCCCCGCGGTGGCCCATCCGGGCACCGGGTCTTGAAACACGCCAACCGCGCTCGCGTCACAACCGCAGAATCGTGCCCACAGGGTGACCTCGCAGGCAGCGAGGTCCTCGCGAGGAGACGCGACCGTCGCCCACGGGGGAATCCCGCGCTGGATGAGGCCGAACGCGGCACCCGGCACCCGGGAATGCCTCCTCGCGCGGTGGGACCGATGCTTCGGGCGCGATCCCGTTCGGTTCAGGCGTCGCGCCCGAAGCATCGGTCGCTCCCACTGCCGGAGCCGCGGGCCGACAACCGCCGACCTGCCCTCACCCTGCCCTCCCGGAGTTGCATCCCGCGCCGCTGTCGCTGCGCTCCGCGTCCTGGCTGAGGATTCGCCACAACGTGCCGGCGATCAGCGGGCGGCGGCGCCGTGTCCAGGGGACGCGCAACGTGGAAGGTGCGCCGACAGGACGAGCACGGTCCATTGCCGAAAACCCTTCGCCGGGGGTGCGAGCAGCATGGTGGGCGTGGGCATCGTGGGGTACGGGTACGCCGGACGGAGCTTTCACAGCTATCTGGTTCCCCTGGCCCATGGACTCGAGCTTCGGGCGATCGCCAGCAGCAGTTCGGAAAAGCGCGAGCGCATCGTTCGCGAGCGTGGCTGCCGCGCGGTGGCCACCTTGGACGAACTTCTGGCGGATCCAGCGATCGATCTCATCGTGCTGGCAACGCCGCATGACACGCACGCCGCGTTGGCGATCCGGGCCCTGGAGGCAGGCAGGCACGTGGTTACCGACAAGGTGATGTGCCTGTCCGTTGCCGAGGCGGATGCCATGATCGCGGCGGCCGAGCGCGCAGGCAAGCTCCTCAGTGTCTTCCACAACCGGCGTTGGGACTGGGACTACCAGACCCTGCGCCAGGTGATCGCCTCGGGCCTCTTGGGCCGGCCGTACCTCTTTGAATCCGCGGTGATGACCTACGGGGCGCCGCGGGGCTGGCGGGCCGACTCCGAACGCAGCGGTGGGGTCCTTTACGACTGGGGTGCCCATCTGCTCGATCAGGCGCTGCAGCTGGTCGACGCCCCCGTGGTCGAGGTGGGGAGCCACGTGGTCCACGCCCAGCAGGAGCCGCCGATCGGCAACCTGGGGCGGATCTCCCTGCGCTTCGCCAACGGGGTGCTCTTCGAGATCACCTGTGGCAACCTGGCGCGCCAGTCCAAGCCCCGCTGGTTCGTCCTGGGGGATCGCGGCTCGCTGATCCGCGAGGGCCTCGATCCACAGGAGCCCGCGATGAACCGCGGGAACATCGACGCGGCTCGCGAGGAGCCCGCGGCCCGCTGCCGGGTGCGCACCACCGTGGCAGACGCGCCCGCCGAGTTGCAGGTCGACTCCGTGCGCAGCAGTTGGAAATCCTATTACCAGAACATCAGCGACGTCCTGCACGGCAAGGCGGACCTGGCTGTCACCCCGCAGAGCGTGCGCCGCGCCATGGCGGTGTACGAGGCGGCCACAGAGAGCCAGCGGCTCGGGCACAGCGTTCCCGTGAGCATCTGAAGCTGTGGGGGCCTGCCCGGCGCGCCCGGTCCGGGGAGGTTACAGTTGCGTTACGGAGGGGCGGGGCGGTCTAACGACGGGTGCACCCTGGGTATACTGGCTATACTCGGTACAATCCCGGACCTGAGGTCTGGGGACAGTCGAATCGGCAGGAGGCCACCCAGTTGCCTCGGGGGTTCCCGGTCCCGGCGCCACTGCGCGTGCTGGGTGCGGCGTGTTTCGTTGCGGCACTCGCACTGGTCGGGTGTACGCGCGGCGGGTCCACGCCCCTGCTGCCCCCGGTGGTCCTTGCCGACCCCACCGGGCTTCCTGTGCTGCCCGCCGTTCAGCTGTGGTCCACCACGGTGCCCATGCCGCTGACGGTCAGCATGGCTGGGGATGGCTCCGCCGTGGCCGGGTCCTCCCTCGACGCGAATGGCAATCCGGCCCCCTGGGCGTTCAACAGTCAAGGTGGCGTGATCCCCCTCCCGGGGGCGGTGGGCAGTGCGGTCTTCGCCCTGCCGGGCTCGCTGGTGGCCGTCGGTCCCGGGGTTGCCGACCCTCCGGGACCCACGACCATCATTGGTGCTGACGGGCCGCTTTGGTCCAGGGCCACCGTGGGGCCGGTGGACGTGGTGGCGAACGCAACGGGCTCTCGGATCGGTGTGGTGGATGACGGCAACGACGTGGCCGCCGAGCTCGCCCTCACCGCCGCGGGGACGTTGACGCCGCTGGCCGTGCCGCGGCTGGACCAGCTGGGCCCCTCCGCGGCCATGCAGTTCGATCCCCAGGGGCACGCCCTGGTCGTGGACGCCCGTGGCGCGACGCTCCTTGGCCTGAACGGGCAGCAACTGTGGCACCTTGGGCTGAACACCGGAGGCGTCGCATATGATGCTGTGGTGGACGCCGACGGTGGTGGCGTCACCGCGGCCACAGCCGGCAGTGACCACACCCTCTATCGCTTCGCGCTGGAGTCTGGACGGCTGCGTCCGACCTGGGTCCAGGCCCTGCCGGCCGGCGGCACGGACCAGCTGCTGGGGGGCCCCCCCGGCGAGGTTGTCGTTGTCGGCGTGGGAGATCCCGCGACGCTGGCCATGTATCAGACCAGCGATGGCGCGCAGCGGTGGCAGGTGACCCTGCCCACCGTCGCACAGGGCGCGGCCCCCCCGGAGATCACCGGCGCGGCCGTCAGCCCGGCCGGAGACGTGGAACTTGCGGTTCAGTCTTGCACGGACACGGGAGGATCGTGCATTCTTAAGCTGGATGGGGATGGCCAGCCGACCGGCGTGGTGGATTTGCCCATCGGGGCGGAGGTGCAGCTGGCCGCCGACGGCGAGGCTGCGGCCGTGGTGGCTCCGGGCGCGGGTGCTTTCGCCACTCTGAGCTGGCTCGCCCTGGCTCCGCCGTCCAGCTGGCGTGGCGCATGAGGTCTGAGTCCCCAGGGAATGCTCCGCGCGGGAGCGGTCCAGGATCTCGGCGAACGCAGCTTCGGTCAGAGCCGACCCTTCCACCACCGGCGTTCACCAACCGCAGAGTTTTCAGGAGGCGGTTTTCCCTATCGCTCCGACCCGCCGCGGAACTTCCCTCTGGGGTTGAACACTGCGCGGCACCGAGACGAGCACGCGCAGTGCGCCGCTCTGCGGACCTGGAACTGGTATGGCCCGGTCCGCCCGCACATGGCATCACGCCGACACATGATGAGGAGGTAGCGCCCTGGAGGAGAACAAAGGGGGCAAGGGGGCCGTGGGCAGCGCCCAGGCTGCCGACCTGGAGTCTCTGACCCTGCGCGAACTGTATCGCATGGCCCGTGAACTGGAGATCGTCGGCTACTCATCCCTGCGCAAGCGCGAACTGGTCATGGAGATCACCAAGGCTCGGACGGAGAAGGATGGCCTCATCTACGCCCGCGGCATCCTGGACATCATGCCCGAGGGGTACGGGTTTCTGCGACCCGTGGGGTATCTGCCCAGCAACGAGGATGTCTACGTCTCGCCGTCCCAGATACGGCGCTTTGATCTCCGCACCGGCGATCTGGTGGCCGGCTACGCCCGGCCCCCGAAGGAGAACAGCCCGGAACGGTACTTCGGAATGCTGCGCATCGAGCAGATCAACGACGTCAGTCCCGAGGAGGCCGCGGAGCGCCTCCCCTACGACAGCCTCACGCCGATCTTTCCGACCGCGCGGTTCACCCTGGAGACCAGCCCCATCAGGATTTCCTCGCGCCTGATCGACCTTGTGGCTCCCATCGGCAAGGGGCAGCGCGCGATGGTCGTCTCCCCGCCCAAGGCCGGTAAGACCATGCTCCTCAAGGACATCGCCAACAGCATCAGCCGCAACTACCCCGAGGCGCACATCATGGTCCTGCTGATCGACGAGCGCCCCGAGGAGGTCACGGACATGGAGCGGTCCGTGAACGGCGAGGTTCTGGCCTCCACCTTCGACAACCAGCCTGAGAACCACGTCAAGCTGGCGGAGATCGCCATCGAGCGCGCCAAGCGTCTGGTGGAGCACAAGCGTGATGTCGTCGTGCTCCTGGACAGCATCACCCGGCTGGCGCGGGCCTACAATCTGGTGACACCTCCGTCGGGCCGCACACTCTCCGGAGGTTTGGATCCCGCCTCCCTGCACCGCCCCAAGCGCTTTCTGGGCGCGGCGCGCAACATCGAGGAGGGGGGCAGCCTGACGATCATCGCCACCGCTCTGGTCAACACGGAGAGTCGGATGGACGAGGTCATCTACGAGGAGTTCAAGGGCACCGGCAACATGGAGTTGCACCTGGACCGCAAGCTGTCCGAGCGACGCATGTTTCCCGCCGTGGACATCAAGAAGTCCGGAACGCGGCGTGAAGAGCTGCTCCTCACGCGCGACGAGATGGAGGTCATGTGGCTGTTCCGTCGCACCACGGCGAACATGGAGCCCACCCAGGTGCTGGAGCTCATGATGGACCGTCTGCAGAAGACCAAGGACAACGCGGAGTTCCTGGACCTGATTCGCCGCGAGGCCAGGCTCACCGTCTAGGCTTTGCTCCGGGCGGCCCGGCGTGCTAAACTGAAATGCTGATCTGTGCTGGAGCGGGGTGTGCGTGTGAAAGAGGGCATCCATCCCAACTATGCGCCCACAGTGGCCACCTGCGCCTGTGGCGCCACTTACAGGGTTTCCTCGACGAAGGCGAAGCTGAGGGTCGACGTGTGCGGCAACTGCCATCCCTTTTACACGGGCAAGCAGCGCCTGGTGGACACCGGCGGGCGGATCGACCGCTTCCGGCGCAAGTACGCGGCCAACAAGGGTGGGACCCAGGGCCAGTAGCGCCCTGGGGCGCGGGAGCAGGGGCAGCCCTGCTCCTTTTGTGTCCTCGCGACCCGACCCCAGGGAGGCGCTGGTTGTGGGCGCCCCGCAGTGTGGTGGGCAGGCCCTCATCGAGGGCGTCATGATGCGGTGCCCCTCGGGCATGACGGTCGCGGTGCGCCGTCGGTCCGGCGAAATCACGGTGGAGCGTGCGCTGCGGCCGCAGCCCGGCGGCGGGATCTGGGCGTGGCCCCTGGTCCGTGGGCTGGGCACCCTGGCAGACAGCCTGGTGCTCGGCACGCGGGCCCTTCTGCGGTCCGCCGAACTGGCCGAGGCCGATCTGGGGGACCGGGGGTCGAACCCGCCGGAACGGGAGGGCGCCCTGGTCTGGACCATGCTGCCCTCACTGCTCCTGGCGGTCGGTCTCTTCGTGGTGCTGCCGACGGCGCTGGCCGGCATCTGGCGGCGAGGGCTTGGCTCGGCGGTGGCTGCGCAGTTCCTTGAGGGTGCTGTGCGTCTGCTGCTCCTGCTCGGCTACGTGGCGGGCATCTCCGCGGTCGGCCAGGTCCGCCGCGTGCTTGAGTACCATGGCGCGGAGCATAAGGCCATCGCGACCCTCGAGGCCGGCCTGCCGCTTGAGGTGGAGGCCGCTCGTGGTCGCTCACGCTTCCACCCGCGCTGCGGGACCAGCTTCCTTCTCTTTGTCGTCCTGCTGGCGGGGTTCGCGTTCCCCCTGCTGGGCTGGCAGGCGCTGTGGTTGCGGGTCCTGCTGCGCATCATCCTGCTGCCGGTGGTGGCTGCCCTGGGCTATGAGGTGCTCCGCCTCTCGGCTCGGGGACGGGCCGCCGCCATGCGTGCGCTGGTGGCGCCGGGCCTCTGGCTGCAGCACCTGACCACGCGCGAACCGGACGGAGCACAGTTGGAGGTGGCGCTGGCAGCGCTGCGCGCCGCGCTGGAGCTGCCCGGCACAACGGAACCCCCGCACTGAAGGAGGTGCCGCCATGTCCCAGGAGCAGAGCCAGGAGGACATGAGTTCCCGGCTGGCCGCGGTGCGGGAGCGCCTGGCGGAGATCGACCGCACCCTTGCCGTTCCCGAACCGCTTGCCGACCAGGCCCGCTGGCGGGCGCTCCTGCAGGAGCGCGCGCGTCTGGAACCCATTGCGCGCAAGACGGTCGAGCGGCAGTCGGTGCTGGAGGACCTGCGCGCGGCCGAGGCCCTGGAGTCCGAGGAGGACCCGGACGCCAGGGAATGGTTGCGACAGGAGGTGGCGCGGCTTGAGGAGCGTCTGCGGGCGGTCGATGCGGAACTGCGCCTGCTGCTGCTGCCGCACGATCCACGGGACGACCGCGATGTGCTCCTGGAGATCCGCGCCGGGGCCGGGGGTGAGGAGGCGGCTCTGTTCAGCGCTGATCTGGCGAGGATGTACATGCGCTATGCGGAGCGGCGGGGCTGGCAGACCGAGATCCTGAGCGCGAGTGAGACGGACGGGGGCGGCTACCGGGAGATCGTGCTGGGAATCAGCGGAGACGCGGTGTATAGCCGCCTCAAGTTCGAGAGCGGGGTCCACCGCGTGCAGCGGGTTCCCGAGACCGAGGCCAGCGGGCGGATCCACACCAGCACCGCCACGGTGGCCGTCATGACCGAGGCCGACGAGGTGGACGTGGACATCCGGCCCGAGGACCTGGAGGTGGACACCTACCGCTCCAGCGGGGCGGGCGGGCAGCACGTCAACCGGACCGAATCGGCCATCCGCATCACCCACAAACCCACCGGTCTGGTGGTCACCTGCCAGGACGAGCGAAGCCAGATCAAGAACCGCGCCAAGGCGCTCAAGGTTCTCCGCGCACGCCTGCTGGACATGCGGATCCAGGCGCAGCACAGCCAGATCGCCAGCGAGCGGCGCGCCCTGGTGGGCACCGGCGACCGGAGCGAGCGCATCCGGACCTACAACTTTCCACAGAACCGGGTCAGCGAAGAGCGCATCGACCTGACCCTTTACCGCCTGAGGGAGATCTTGGAAGGCGACCTGGATCCGGTGACCGGTCCGCTGGTGGCGGAGGACCAGGCTCGCGCGTTGCGGGGAGCGGTCCAGGGGTGACGGCGGCCGTCGCGGTGGCGCTGGTGGCCAAGGGCCTGGCAGAGGCAGGGCTGGAACAACCACGGCGCGAGGCTCGCCAGTTGCTCTCGTCGCTGGGCGGCCCGGACGGCATCCTGCGCGCGGACGAAGTGCTGGAGGAGGGGCTGCTCCAGCGCTACCTGACGGCGGGACGGCGCCGGGCCCGGAGGGAGCCGTTCGCCTACGTGGTCGGGTACCGTGAATTCTGGGGTCTGGACATCGCGGTCGGCCCTGGGGTCCTGATTCCCCGGCCCGAGACCGAGGGGCTGGTGGAGCGTGCCCTCGCGCTCGCGCCGGATGGAGCCCGCGTTGTGGACCTCTGCACGGGGAGCGGCGCGGTGGCCCTGGCGGTGGCCTCTTCGAGGGCCGACCTGGGGGTGGATGCGACGGATATCTCCACGCGCGCGCTCGACGTGGCGGCACGCAACGTGGCCACGCTGGGGCTCGCCTCACGAGTGCGCCTCCATGCCGGGGACCTCTGGGGGGCCCTGCCGGCGCGGACGCACGGTCACTACCTCGTCTGCACCTGCAATCCGCCGTACGTCGAGGCGAGGGAGCTTGGCACCCTGGAGCCCGAGGTGCGCGACTGGGAGCCGCGCCTTGCGCTGGTGCCGCCAGGCGGGTGGTTGCGCCTGTACACGCGTCTGGCCCGCGGGGCGATGAGCTGGCTCGCGCCGGGTGGGTGGCTTGTGGCCGAGGTGGGTGCGCGGCAGGGTGACGCGGTGGCGGGCATCCTGTGCGGGGCGGGCCTCTGTGACGTGCGCCAGGAGCGGGATCTGAGCGGGCAGCCCCGCTACGTGCGGGGCAGGCGGCCGACATGAACACTCGCCGTTTGCGCTCCGTGGCCGAGGCCGCGGAGATCCTGCGCCATGGCGGGCTTGTGGCCTTTCCCACGGAGACGGTCTACGGTCTGGGGGCGGATGGCCTGGATCCGGCCGCGGTCCGCGCCGTGTTCGCGGCCAAGGGGCGGCCGGCAGACAACCCGCTCATCCTCCACGTCCACGACGTGGTCGGGGCAGAGACGGTGGCGGTGTTGGACGCGCGCGCGCGCCGGCTGGCCAGCGGGCACTGGCCCGGCCCCCTCAGTCTGGTGCTGCCTGCTCGCCCGCAGGTGCCCGAGGAGGTGCGCGCGGGCTTGCCCACGGTCGCGGTGCGCTGCCCGAGGCACCCCTTGGCCCTGGCGCTCATCGCCGCCGCGGGCCGTCCCCTCGCCGCCCCCTCAGCCAACCTGTCTGGGCGGCCAAGCCCCACCAGCGCCGAGGCGGTGCTGGAGGACCTGGACGGGCGCATCGACGCCGTCCTGGACGGGGGACCGTGCCCGCTGGGGCTGGAGTCCACAGTGGTGGACTGCACGGGGCCCACGTTGCGCCTCCTGCGTCTGGGAGCGTTGGCCGCCGAGGATCTGGGCCTGGAGCCGCGGGTTGGCGGCGGGCAGGCGCTCAGCCCCGGGATGCGGCACCGCCACTACGCCCCCCGCATCCCGTTGCGCGTCGTGGACGATCTCGGCCTGGCCCTCGCCGAGCATCCCGAGGCCGCGGTCCTCTGTACGGCGGAACAGGCGGCCAGGGCGCACCTGGCGCCGGGGCCCGCGGTGTATGTCCTGTCCGCCGATCCGGTCAAGCGGGGTGCCGAGCTCTACGCCGCGCTGCGCCTGCTGGAGCGCTGCGGCCGCCCGCTGATCCTGGCCGCCGCCGTGCCGGACCAGGGCACCGATGCCGCGGTCATGGACCGCCTGCGCCGGGCGGCCAGCGGCTCCCAGGGCGGCGCCGGCCAGGGTGTGGATGCGGATCGAGCATAGTGCGGCCTTTCGGCGGTTTCGCCGGCTCCCGCCACTCTGCTACACTCCTTGGCGGCGTGCGGCAGCTCCCGCGTGCGGCACGACCGGAGAGTGGGGGGTGCTCGGATGCTTGACCTGAAGGCCACCTCTGGCCTGCCCCTGCAGTTGGCCGACGATGGCAGCCTGGTGTTCGGGGCCGGTGTGCCAACCGTGGAGCCCGCCGCACGGAGTCTCGCCGAGATGCGCCAGGTGCTCGCCGACCCTGCGGCCTCGGGCCCGGAAAACCTCTACTACATGTATCGCGACGTGGCGCGGCCCGAGGACCGCGAGGGCCTGAAGGCTGAGGACCTGCGCTACGACATCACGATCCTGATGCCCACCAGGCTTGGACCGGAGTGGAACAAGACCTTCGGCCACTACCATCCGCTGGCGCCCTCGGGCGAGTACTACCCGGAGGTGTACGAGGTCCTGGCCGGCAAGGCGATCTACCTCCTGCAGCACCGGGACGCGCAGGGGCGGATCGACGACGTGCTCGTGATCCCGGCGGTGCCCGGAGACAAGGTCTTCATGCTGCCGGGCTATGGTCATGCCACGATCAACCCTGGGGATGAGCCCCTCGTCATGGCCAACTGGGTGGCGGGCAGTTTCAGCTCCGAATACGGGGACTACAAGCAACGGCACGGTGCGGCCTACTTTGCCCTGGCCGGCGCCGAGGGTGTGCGCTGGCAGGCCAATCCCAACTACGGGCAGCTTCCCGAGGCCCGGGTCGTGGCTCCGCTGTGTCCGGAGGAGACCACGGGCCTCAAGGCCGGACGGCCCATGTATCCCGACGCGGTCGCCCATCCTGAGCGCTTGCGCTACCTGATCGACGCCTCCCTCTACCGTGGGGACTGGGCGGGTCTGGTCAGCGCCAGGTGAGAGGTGCGTTCCAGCCATGACCGTGCCGCATGGGCGCATGGTGCTGGTCTGCACGGGGAACACCTGCCGGTCCCCGCTGGGCGAGGTCCTCGCCCGGCGGGCCGTGCAGCGCCTTGGGCTCCCCGTCGCGGTGGCCTCCGCCGGTCTGGCGGCGGTCCCAGGTGCCCCGGCCGCGGCCGAGGCGCGGGCCATAGCCGCCGAGATGGGCCTGGATCTCTCCACCCATCGGGCGCGGCGGGTCGAGGACGTGCGCTCCGGACCGGCCCTGTGGTTGACCATGACCCCCAGCCAGTCCCGCGAGCTGCGGGAGCGGTATGGGATCGAGGCGGAGCCGCTGTTGGTCCATGCGCGGCGGCTGGGCGTGCCAGTGCCCGCGGGGGACGGCGTTGCGGATCCCCTGGGCGGGGACGCGGCGCGGTACCGCGATGTGGCCCGGATCCTGGAGCAGGCGCTGGAGGGGATCGCCGGGATCTGGGCGGCCGCTTCGGTCGTCTCACGGGCAGAGGGAGGCGGACGGATGCAGACCAAGACCATCGCGCTGCCTCGACTCGGCGGGTTGCGTCCCACCCTGGAGTCCACCGCGCTCAAGCTGCTGGAGGAGGCCGGCGAGCTGGCCGAGACCATCGGCAAGTTCCGCGCCCTGTCCGGAGAGCGGGCGAGGCCCCCAGGAGC
>JAKAUG010000327.1 GCA_021827805.1 Bacillota bacterium
GCACAGCACCGCCAGGGAGCGCGGGCGGGCCGAAGCAGAGGCCAGCGCGCCACCACCGCGGCCGACTCGAGCGACCACAGAAGCATACCGGCGACCGGGGGGGCGCTAGTCCTCGCCGTCCATGGTGCTGGCCTCAGCCTGCAGGACCGCCAGCAGGTCCAGGGCCTGCAGGGGCGTCATGCGCAGAGGATCCAGGGAGGCGAGGCGGTGGATGAGCTCGGCCCGCGCGGCCGCGCGGGCCACTGAAGCTCGGCTCTGGTCGGTGGTCGGCGCCAACTCCGCCGTCGTGACACCCTTGGTCTGCAGCACCGCCAGCAGGTCGCGCGCGCGGCGGATGACCGGGGCGGGCACCCCGGCGAGGGCGGCCACCGCGACCCCGTAGCTGCGATCGGTGGCCCCGGGCAGCAGGCGGTGGAGGAACACGACGCGGTCGGGCTCCTCCCGCACCGCGACGTGCGCGTTGACCGCCCCCGCCAGCTCGCCCGCCACGGGGGTCAACTCATGGTAGTGGGTGGCAAACAGTGTGCGGGCACCCAGCCGCGTGATCTCCTCCATCACCGCCCAGGCGATGGCCAGCCCGTCCAGGGTGCCGGTGCCCCGCCCCACCTCATCAAGCAGCAGGAGGCTGCGGCGCGTGGCGCCGCGGAGCAGGGCGGCCACCTCCGTCATCTCGACCATGAAGGTGGAGCGGCCCCCGGCCAGATCGTCGCTGGCCCCCACCCGCGTGAAGATCCGGTCCACGACGCCCACGCGGGCCTGCTCTGCCGGCACGAAGCTCCCCATGTGGGCCAGGATCGTGATCAGCGCCACCTGGCGCATGTAGGTGGACTTGCCGGCCATGTTCGGGCCAGTGATGAGCACGAAGTGCTCCCGGCCGGAGAGCGCGGCGTCGTTGGGTACGAAGCGCCCCGCGCCCAGGGTCTGTTCCAGCACCGGGTGGCGGCCGCCACGGATGACCAACTCGCGCGTGGTGGTCAGCGCGGGGCGCACCCAGCCCCAGCGGCTGGCCGTCTCGGCCAGCGCCCCCAGGGCGTCCAGGCAGGCGATGGCGCCTGCCGTGCGCTGCAGAGCCGGACCGTGGGCCGCCATGTGCTGCCGGAACTCGGCGAACAGGGCCTGTTCCCGCCGCAGGGCCCGCTCCTGGGCGCCCAGGATCCTGCCCTCCAGCTCCTTGAGCTCAGGGGTGACGAACCGCTCCGCCCCGGACAGCGTCTGGCGCCGCTGGTAGTCGGCCGGGACCGCGTCACGGTTGGAGGCGCTGACCTCCAGGTAGTACCCGAAGACCCGGTTGAAGCCGACGCGCAGGGAGCGGATGCCCGTCCGCTGCCGCTCCCGCTGCTCAAGCTCGAGCAGCCACTGTCGCCCCTCGGCGCCGGCCCGGCGCAGATCATCGAGCTCGGCGTCGTAGCCCGCGGCGAAGACGCCCCCGTCGCGCACCGCCCCCGGGGGGTCCGGGGCCAGGGCCCGCGCCAGGAGCGCCGAGGCCTCCTGCAGGGGATCGGCCGCGGCGACCTGCTCCCGCAGCAGCGCGGCCTGGCAGCCCCCGAGCGAGCCCAGCACCTCGGGCAGGCGCCCGAGGGATGCCCCAAGCGCCGCCAGCTCGCGCGGCCCGACGCGCTGGGAGGCGGTGCGGGCGGCGAGGCGTTCCAGGTCCTGCACGCCACGCAGCGCATCCCGCAGCCCCTGGCGAAACAGTGGGTGCGAGCCGAGCTCCGCGATCGCGTCCTGCCGCCGTCCGATCTCGGCCAGGTCCTGCAGGGGGTGCAGGAGCCAGAAGCGCACGAGGCGGCGCCCCATCGCCGTCACCGTGCGGTCCAGGGCTCCAAGCAGGGTGCCCGGACCGATCTCCCCCCCCAGCCGCTCCACCAGCTCCAGGTTACGCTGAGCCGTGGGATCCAGGCCCATGAAGGCTGAGGGCCGATAGACCTCGGGGGCCCGCCAGGCGGTGATCTCCCCTCGCAGCACGTGCTCCAGATAGGCGACCAGACCCGCGAGGGCGGGGTCTTCGGGCACTCCCGGCCAGCGGCGGCCGAGGGCACCGGCCAGGAAGTCCTCGGCGGGACGCTCGCGCAGGGGGATCCCGCGTTCCACGGCGTAGGCCCGTGCCGGTTCCGGCACGGCCCCCGCGGGGGCCACGATCTCGCTGGGCCTCAGGCGGGAGAGTTCCTGCGCCGCCTCCTGGTCCGCGTCCTCTGCCGAGAGTGCGGCGACGCGGATGGTGCCGGTCGAGGCGTCCGCCATGGCGAGCGCGCCGGAGGCCACGGCCACCAGGAGGCTTTCGCCCAGAGGGTCCAACAGGTCCGGCTCCGCCACGGTCCCGGGGGTGAAGAGCCTGATGATCTCCCGCCGCACGAGCCCGCGCGCCTGGGAGGGGTCCTCCACCTGGTCCGCCAGGGCCACGCTCAGCCCCCGCGCCAAGAGGCGCGAGACGTAGCCGTGGACCGCGTGGTGTGGAACTCCGCACATGGGGATCCTGCCGCCGGGGCTGACCTCGCGTGAGGTGAGGACCACGTCCAGCACGGGCGCCGCCCGTTCCGCGTCCTCCCCGAAGAGTTCGTAAAAGTCCCCCAGGCGGAACATCAGCAGAGCCTCGCCGCACTGTGCGCGCAGCTGCCGGTACTGGGCCTGCATCGGCGTCTCCGCGTCCCGGCCCCCCATCAGCGCCTCCCGTCCCAGGCACCCAGACAGGGTCGGCCCCCAGAGCCCCCGGGACGAGGCGGCAGCCCGCGCCCGCGCAAGCCCTGGCCGCTCCTCAAGCCCCTGCCGCCTCGAGGGATTCGAGCTCCCCGTGCAGCGTCCAGGTCTGCGCCGCGGTGACGCGCGCCCGGCCAAAGCGGCCAGCGGCGTCCGCGGCCCCTGGGACCAGCACGAGCCGGTTGGCACGGGTCCGCGCGGTCAGCACGGCGGGATCCTTGGGACTCGGCCCCTCGACAAGCACCTCCTGGCGCGTGCCCACCAGGTGCTCGTTCCGGCGCCGGCTGATGGCGTACTGCAGTTCATTGAGGCGGCCCAGCCGCTCCCCCTTGACGGCGGTGGGAACCGGGTCCTCCCAGCGGGCAGCCGGCGTGCCCGCCCGCGGGCTGTATTGGAAGGTGAAGGCGTTGTCGTACTGCACCTGGCGAACCAGATCCAGCGTCTCCGCGAAGTCCTCCTCCGTCTCGCGCGGGAACCCGACGATGAGGTCCGTCGTGAGTGAGGCCTGCGGCAGGCGCAGGCGGATCAACTCCACCAACTGCAGGTACTGCGCGCGGGTGTATCCGCGGTTCATCCAGCGCAGCACGCGGTCCGAGCCAGATTGCACGGGCAGGTGGAAGTGCTCGCAGATGTTGGGATGCGAGGCGATCACCTCCACCATCTTGGGGGTGAAGTCCCGCGGATGGCTGGTGGTGTATCTGATCCAGCGCAGGCCGCCGAGTTCGGCGACATCCCGCAATAGGTCGGCAAAGTCGTAGTCGGCCCCGAGGTCATGGCCGTAGGAGTTCACATTCTGCCCGAGGAGCGTGATCTCCCGATAGCCACGGTCCACCAGGCCGCCCACCTCGGCCAGGATGTCCCCGGGGCGCCGGCTCCGCTCCCGCCCGCGCGTGGTCGGCACGATGCAGTACGTGCAGTACTTGTCGCAGCCATAGATGATGTTCACCCAGGCCCGCACGCCCCCGGAGCGCGTCGCGGGCAGGTCCTCCACCGTTTCCGGCGCCTGCCGCCAGACGTCGATCGTCTGGGCCTCCTCGCGGTGGGCCCGCCCGAGGAGGACCGGAAGCTCGTGGATGTTGTGCGTGCCGAAGATCAGGTCCACGTGCGGGGCATGGCGGCGGAGGTACTCCACCGTCTCGGGCATCTGCGCCAGGCAACCGCAGACCCCGAGCACCATCTCCGGCCGCTCGGTCTTCAACTGGCGCAGCCGACCCACCTCGCCCAGGGCGTGCTCGGCCGCCGTCCCCGGCCCCGCGCAGGTATTCAGCAGCGCCACGTCGGCCGCTTCCACCGCCGAGGCCACGCCATACCCCATGGCGTGCAGCTGTCCCTGCAGGATCTCTCCGTCCGCCTCGTTCATCTGGCAGCCCCAGACGCGCACCATGGCCGTTGGCTGGGCCTTGCCGCTCAGGACCTGGGCGTAGGAGCGGCCGCCCGGGTCGCGGAAGACCCCGTCCGCTCCGAGCGCGAACCCCTCGCTGGCCATGAACGCCGCCGTGCGGGCGTTGTATGAGATGACGGGGATCTCCAGGCGCTGCAAGGGCGCTGCCCCCTTCCGCAGGGTCGAGTGTAGCACAGCCCGGCGCACCGCCACCGCTTCCCGCGCCTGCCGGGCCCGCTGGTCCGTGTTGCGGGGCCGGTTCGCCCTCTGCCTGCTGTTCGAATACGCGGCGACCCTGGGCCTGGTCGATGTGGCCTACTACGTCGACCCAGTCGATGCGCGCCGCGACCACCACCGCCACTGGGGCACCGACGATCTGGACGCCCTCAGCCGCCGCGACGGGCCGCGGCACTTCCGCCTCACCGCTCTCGGGGCCTGGTGCCTGGACGCCCACACCCCCGGCCCGGGGCGCGCCGCACCCAGGACGGTGCCGCGGTGCTCCCGAACCTGGACTTGGTCTGCACGGACCGAGCCCCAAGCGCGGCGGAGCGCATGGTGCTCGAACGCCACGTCGCGCCGCGGAGCGACGGCGTCTGGAGCATCCGGCCCGACCTCCCGCTCGCGGCCGGGGCCAGCGGCGGGGGCCCCGCGGAGCTTGAGACCTTCGTGGGCCAGCGCAGCACCGAGCCCCCGCCCGAGACGTTGCGGGAGCATGCCTGGCCCGCTGTTCCGCAACACGCGGGCACAGCGGTCTGGCCGGCCTCGGCGCGGCACGGCCCACCCCGCGACGGCCGGTCCCCCCCCGCCTCGCCGCTGACCCGAGGAGGCCGTTCAGCAATGTCGAGCTCCAGCGCCGCGCCAGCCCCAGGCCGCCCACCACTGGCGTCGACGAGCGCCCGACAACAACCATCCGGCGCGAGATGGGGGTCGCGCCCGACCACCTGCGCCTGCTGGTCGAGGTGGCCCCTCAGCTCGGCGGTCGCCGGGACGCGCGGGCCAGGTGGCCGCCTGTCCCGGCGACCGCTGGTCGCGCGCCGTTTCGATCCGGCGCCCCCCACGGGCAGCGCTCGTACCCGTGCAACCCCCGCCGGTCGTAGCACCCCCGGCAACCCACTCATACCCACCTCCATCCAGCATGCGCCGACCCGGTCGTTCACACTTTGTTCATAACCACTTGATCGGTTGCAGAGGATTGCATCCAGTGGACGCGATAGCCTAGGGGCGGGCAGCTCGGACGCCCCGCGTCCACGCTGCCCGTGGCCCCGCTCTCGGTGTCGCGGGAAGCGGAGCCGGGCGCCACCGGGGAGGGAGCCCACCGTTGCCCGTTCGCACGGCATCCGCTCGCACCCGGATCTCCCGGCGATCCCGTTGGGTGCGGGCCCTCAGTGGTGTGGCCGCGGCGCTGGTGCTCGCGGCCGCGGGGGACTATGCCGTCCTCAAGCTGCATGCCATGTCCGGCCCTTTCCTCTTTCAAGGCGCCGACTGCGCGGGCCCGCGGGGTGGGGGAACCATCACCACCGCCAGCGATCCCACGCTCGGGGCCTCCCAATGGACGACCTTCCAGGCCGCGCCCGACCACAATGCCGTTCTGAACACGGGTTCCCCGGCGGGGCAGGCGCTCGACGCCTCCTGGCGGTTCCAGACCAATGGGACCGTCTCCACCGTGCCCGCGGTGGTCGACGGCGTGGCCTATCTGGGCTCCATGGATGGCTGCGTCTACGCCCTGGACGCCAAGACCGGCCGTCTCCTCTGGTCCTTTGGCGCGAACAATCAGGTCATGAGCGAGCCGCTGGTATCCGGCGGCCTGGTGTTCTTCGGCTCTGGCAACAAGGGCATGGGGGTCGTGGCGGGCCTGGGCACCGTGCGCGGCACGGGCGTCAGCGCCCTGTATGCGCTCGATGCCAGGACCGGACGCCCCGCGTGGTCCATGCCCACCGTGGGCGGGAACATGACGACACCGGCCCTGGCGGACGGCGTGCTCTATGACGTCGGCGGCGGCAAGACGTTCTATGCGGTCTCGGCGACGAGCGGCAAGCTCCTGTGGAAGCTGCCCGTCGGCTCCTACGTCAGCATGTCCTCCCCCACTCTCGTCGGCGAGCTGGCCGTGTTCGGTGGGGCCGAACCCTACGGCCTCATCGCGGTGAACGTGCAGACCCACCGCATCGCCTGGACCCTGCCGCTCCCCCAGGCGCACTCCGGCGTCGATGATGTCACGCCCGCGGCCTCCGACGGGGTCGTCTATGTCCAGGTACCGGAGGGCTCGGTCATCAAGCGCGTCGTCGAGATGGCCGTCCGGGCCAGCGACGGGCAGATCCTCTGGCAGCGGACGCTGGGCACTGATCCTTACAACGTCGCGCAACGCGCGCTGGGACAGGGCGAGCTGTCGGCCCATGACGGCGAGGAGACCGGCGTGGCCACCGTCGTCGACGGTGTGCTCTACGTCGGCAGCCCAGGCCTCGGTGGGCTCTGGGCGCTGAACGCCCACACCGGCCAGCCGGTCTGGCGCCTGCCGGCCGCCCTTGGCCAGGGGGTGCGTACGGCCCCCGCCGTCGACGGGCACACGCTGTACGCCGCCAGCAACACCACCCTCTTCGTCCTGGATGCGGAGAGCGGTGCCCTGCTGGGACACATACCGCTCGGCACCTTCCGCGAGCGCACGGGAATCATGATCCCCTGCACGACGGCCGGACCGCTCGTCCTCGGCGACACCCTGCTCGTGGGCAGCGGCGCGGACGCCAACACGATCCGGGCCATCCCCCTGAGGCAGCTGCCATGAGGCCCGCGGCGGTCGAGGCACCGCGTGAGGGTGGCGCCGATGCGGCGGCGGTTGAGGCATCCGGGACCGAGGGCCCGACTCCCGCGGCGGTGGGTGGCGGCCCAGAGACGGCCCCGCCAGGCCCGGCGCCCTCCGCCGCCCCGGCCGCCCGGAGGCAGCCACCCCTGGGCGCGTTCCTGCGCGATGGCACGACCTACTGGCTGGCCATGCTCCTGGTGGGCGTGCTGAACCTGGGCTTCAACATCCTGGCCGCGCGGCGCCTGGAGCCGGTGGCCTACGGTGAGTTCTCGGCGATCGCCGCCCTGGTGAACCTCTTCCTGATCGCCGACGACACGGTCTCCCGCGCGATCGCGGGGGTCATGGCCACGCTGAACGACCTGGCCAGCGCGGCCTGGCTGGTCCGTGTCGCGGCCAGGGCGCCCATCGTCCTGGGCGTGGCCGGAACGATCGTCGTGGGTTCCCTGGCGGGTCCGCTCGCCAGGCTGTTGCACCTGGACCATCCGTACTGGATCTGGATCGCCGCCGCCGCGCTCGTCCCTGGCTACGCCGGCTCCGTCACGGTGGGGGTGCTGCAGGGGCTGCGCCTGTTCCGTGACGCCGGGGCCGCCAACCTGCTCGCCGCGGTCCTCAAGTTCGCGATGCTGGTCCTCCTCCTGGGGCTGGGCTGGGGAGTGACGGGGGCCAGCCTGGCGACCCTGACCGAGGTCACCATCGCCTGGGTGGCTCCCGTGGCCCTGTTGACCTGGCGTCTGCGCGCGGTGCGCACCCCGACCCCGGTGCAGCTTGGCGCGCACGCGAACCTGCTCTCCCTGCCCGTCGCGCTCACGGTGGCAAGGCTGCTGTTCTTCAACCTGGACATCCTGATGGCGCGCCACTACCTGGGCGCGACCCAGGCTGGGCTGTTCGCGGCCCTGGGCGTGGCGGGGCGCATCATCGCCTATGGCACGGGCGCGCTGCCGCCGGTCATCTATCCCTACCTGGTCCGCTATCGCGGCGATACGCGCCTGACGCTCCGCTACCTGCTGCTGACCCTCGGGGCGACCGTCGCCGCGGGGGGTGCCGCCATCGCCCTGTTCGTCCTGGCCCCGGACTCCATCGTGGGCCTGTTGTTCGGCAGGTCGTTTCAGGCGATCTCCCCGTACGTCGGCTGGTACGGGTTGGCCTTTCTGCTCTATTCCCTGACATACGTGCTGCTGCACTTCTTGGTCGCTCGCCAGTCCTGGTGGGTCTGGGGCTATGCCCTGGGCGGCAGCGCGCTGGAGGCCGCGGCCCTTGTCCTCTTGCATGGCGGCATCGGGCAGTTCACGCTGGCGGTGACGGGCTGTTTTGGGGTGCTCACCGTCCTCGGCACGGTGCACGCGGCCCTGCTCCTGCTGCGCGGGCTCCGGGCGGAGCGCCGGGCGGCCCCGCGGGCCCTGGGCGGACAGGACGCGCTGACGGCAAGCGAGTGACCCTGGCGCCGAAGGGGGGGCTTGCGACCATGGATGCGGCCTGGCCGACCTTCGTCGTGGCGGGAGCGCCCAAGTCCGGCACAACGGCGCTGTACCACTGGTTGGGCCAACACCCCGAGGTGTACATGGCCCCGAACAAGCAACCCCACTTCTTCGCCGGCCTCTCCCCCACGTTTCGAGGGCCCGGGGACGAGCTCCTCAACCGCGATCTGGTGCGGGACGCCTCGGCCTACCTGGCCCTCTTCGCCCCAGGGGCCCGCGCCCGGGCGCGCGGCGAGGCCTCCCCCTTCTACCTGCACCATGCCGCCCGGACGGCCAGACGGCTTGCCGCCGAGGTGCCCGATTGCCGCGTGGTGGTGCTCCTGCGCGATCCGGTGGAGCGCGCCTACTCCGGCTATCTCCACCTGGTGCGCGACGGGCGCGAGTCCGCCAGTTTCGCCGAGGCCCTGGAGCGCGAGGAGGACCGCCAGCGGCAGGGCTGGGAGCCGCTCTGGGCCCACCGCGCCCTGGGCCTGTATGGGCGTCAGTTGGGTGAGCTCCTCGACGTGCTCCCGCGCGAGCAGCTCGGCGTCTGGCGCTATGAGGACCTGCGCGCGCGGCCGCTGGAACTGTATGCCGAGGTGTGCCGCTTCATCGGCGTGGACGCCGGCTTCGTCCCCCGCCTGACCCGGCACAACACCGGGGGCGCGCCGCGGCACCCGGGGCTGCACGCCCTGCTCGTCCGGCTGCGCGTCCCGCACCTGGCCAAGCGCCTCTTGCCGGAGGGGGTGGCCCAGTGGGTGGTCGCCCACTATCTGGAGCATCGCCCGCCGCCACCGGCCCTGGCCGCGGAACTGCGGGCCTCTTACGCCAGTGACCTCGCCGCGCTCCAGCGCCTGCTGCCGCATCTGGATGTCGGGTCGTGGCTGCCATGAGCTCGCCACAGCGCGAGGGAGGGTGCGCCGCGCGCCCCCAGACGCCTCTGCTCTCCGTGGTCGTCCCGGCCTGGAACGAGGCGGAGCGGATCGCACAGTGCCTGGAGCAGCTGAGCCTGCGCCTCGAGCACCTTGAGCCGGAGATCATCGTCGTGGACGACGGCAGCACGGACGGCACCGCGGGCCTCTGCGCCCGCTGGCTCGCGCAGCGTCCCGCGCTGGATGCGCTCCTGGTGTCCATCCCGCATCGGGGCAAGGGTGCGGCCGTCCACGCCGGCGCCAGGGCCAGCCACGGCAGGGTGGTGGCCTACATCGACGCGGACATGGACATCGGCGCCGAGGAGATCGACCACCTGCTCGCGGAGCGCCGCCGCCTCGATCTGGATGTCGTGGTGGGCAGTAAGCGCCGCCTCGCCTGGCGTCGCATCGGCCGGCCCCTGGGCCGCCGCGTCCTGAGCGTGCTCTTCAGCCGGGTCGTGCGCCTGCTGTTCCGCCTGCCCGTGCAGGATACGCAGACCGGGGTCAAGCTCTTCGGCGGCGCGTGGCTGCGCGCGATCGTCCGCCAGACGCGCGTCTCGGGGTTTCTGTTCGACCTGGAGCTCCTGGCGGCCGCCAATGCCGCGGGTCTGCGCATCGGGGAGGTGCCCGTGGCCGTCGGCATGTCCCGGCCGGCAAGCCGCATCGGGCCTGCCGCCGTGGCGCGCTGCGCGCTGGAACTCGCGGGGGTGATGGTCTCGGTGGCCCGCCTGCGGCGCGTGCTGCGGGACGCGCCGGGCGGGGCGAGCAGGGTCCTCCCCAGGGCGGGGCTCGGGCTCCGGCACGCCGGCAGGCACTCGCGGGCCACGGCCTCCTGAACCGGAGGATGGCATGCGCGTCTTGATGGTCTCCTGGCGGGGTCCCGACCACCCGAACGCGGGCGGCGCGGAGCTCTACACGCTGCGCGTGCTGGCCCGGCTGGCCCGGCGTGGGCATGGGGTCACCTGGCTCTGCGAGCACCATGGCCAGGGGCCCCAGGATCTGAGGGACGGCGTGCGTCTGCTGTCCGCGGGCAGTTGGACCGGGGTCGCCCTGGCCGCATGGCGCCTCCTGCGCCAGCGCCCCCACCCCTTCGATGTGGTGGTCGACCAGATCAACGTGGCGGGCTTTCTCACCCCACTGCACAGTCCCGTCCCGATCGTGGCTCTGGCGCACCAAACCGCAACCGGGATCTGGCCGTACGACGGGCCCTGGTGGCTGCGGCGGCTCGGGCCGGAGGTGGAGCGCTGGGGGCTGCGGGTCTACCGCGACGTCCCGCTCGTCACGGTCTCGCGCACCACGCTGGCGGAACTGCGCGCCCACGGGCTGCGGGGATGGGCCGACATCGCATACAACGGCCTGGACGCGCCCGTTGCCGGGGCCCCCTCCTGGCCGAAGGAACCCGTACCGACCCTGGTCTTCCTGGCGCGCCTGGGTGCGGCGGCCAAGCGCCTGGACCACGCCCTCGCGGTGCACGCCCTGCTGCGGCGGGAACTGCCCGCGGCCCGCCTCTGGGTCGTCGGGCGCGGGCGCCCGGTGCTCCCGGTTCCGGCAGGCGTGACATACTTCCCCAACGTCTCCGACGGGCGCCGCGACGAACTGCTCGGTCGCGCCTGGCTCCTGGTGGCAACCTCCGTGCGCGAGGGTTGGGGCCGCATGGTCCTGGAGGCCGCCGCCGCGGCCACCCCATCGGCCGTCTATGCCACGCCGGGCCTCGCCGAGGCGGCCGCGGCCGTCGAGGGGCTGACCGCCGCGGAGTCGCCGCCGGCCCTGGCGGAGTTGGCCCTGGGCCTGCTGCGCGACCCCGAGTCCCTGCATAGCCGTGGCCGTCGCGCCAGGGATCTGGCCAGGCGCTTCTCCTGGGAGCGGGCGGTGGACGTGTGGGAGGCGGCCCTGGAGCGGGCCAGTCGGAGCCGGGAGGCCTGACGCCGGCCGGACGGCGGGCGCCCGCGATGGAACAAGCCAAGTGGTGGTTGCGGATCATAGCGCGCACGGACAGCTCTTCGCCCACGCTGACCGCTCGGCTCTTGCCTGGTCCGTGGTCGTCTCGTGCCGGGCGCAGAGTCGCCCGGACGCAGCCAACGCGGCGGCGGCGGCAGGTCGGCGGCCCAGCGGAGCGCGCGCTGTTCGTTGCGGGCCGGACGGACCCCGCACGGCATGGGAAGGGCGGAAGACGTGACGTGATGGCCGCTCTCCTCGGCCAAGGCGCGGGTCAGGGCTGGCCCCCGCACGCGCCGGTCGATGCGGACCACCCTGCCGCCGACCTGCCCGAAGCCGCGGGAGT
>JAKAUG010000148.1 GCA_021827805.1 Bacillota bacterium
GCAACTTTTGCCCGCCCCGCGCCCAGAACCAACCGTATGGCCCAATCCCTCCCTCGCGCGTCCATAAGGAGCAGCGCCAAGGCGAGAAAGCCGAAGACGCCGAGCCCGGCGCTGCCGACTCCCAAGATCATGGCGTCATGGACGGAACCGCTGATGCCGAGGACGTAGGAGCGGATGTCGGCGCTGAGGGAGGACGCAGGAACAGACCCGAACAGGGGTGAAGTTTGTTCACACGCGGGGACGGCAGCCTGAATCTCACGCGCCACTATGTGCGGCCGCGCCTCGCCCGCCAGGAATACCACGAGACTGGCCCCTCCATAGAAAGACGGAAGGGAAGACCCGCGGGGTGTGCTGACCAAGACCGCATCGGCAGTCCCCCCCAGTACGCCTACGTTCGGGAAATGCGCCCCCCTGTTTGCGTCAAAGTACAGGTCGCCCGCACGGAGAACGCCGACCACGTGCGCCGACCCGCCCGCCAACGGAAACTTGGCCCCCAGCGGATAGTGTGCCGTCACCGCTGCGCCGACAACCGCCACCACGGGTGCCTTGGGCATGAAGTCGGAGGCATTGAACCACCGTCCTGAGTTCAGGCGCGGTTGCGCCGCCTGTATCACCCCCTGACTGACGCCCAGGACCCCAGGAGCGACGAACCCGACGACGCCAGCGCGATAGACACCGGGCAGGGCGTCCACAGCCTGGACATCCGCCTGCGTAAAGGCGGGTTTCCCCCAGTCGACCCCACAATGAAAACTGTGCAGGAAGTCCCTCATGGTCAGCGCATGTACTGCGGCGACGGTACTATACAGGTGGGCGCGGTAACCCTCCGCCGTGGACATGGCTGCGGCGGCGACCAAGACCTGTATCCAAATGATGACGTATCGCTTGCGGTATGTCTTCCAGCCGTGCCGGCACGTCCACCAAAGGTCCCCGCCATCCGTGCTGACACGCCCCCCTCTCCGCAGTGTGACACCAGCAGTGGCGTAGAACCTCCTTGGCCAACACACAGGCGCCAAGCCACTTTCAGGCATCACTTCCCATCGGCATGGATGCGGCTGGGGCAGAGGACGGCAGCACAGACGCCGTCAGCACGGACATCGTCGCCAGCACGGAAAGAATTAGACTTCTCAATTCTCATCTCATCGGCTCCTCCCTTTCGAACCCAATTCAGTACGCCATCGCATACTCCCTCCCGCCTTCGTTGCATCTCCTGCCAGAAACCGTCTTGGACGCCATGCCACGCCGAGAACCACCCGCAGTTCGTTCATGTGCGGCTACACGCCCTTCCGCGCTGTCCGCACGGGGCAGAGCCAGATCACCAGCCGGTGCTGCCCGAGTGGCAAGATCTGTGGCTTCAGTCAAGTCTTTGTTGCCATAGAATGTCACGCGCTGTGAGCCAGTCTGCGGGTGTGCTGGGAGAAGCGCGTACTGCGGAGCGGGACCATTGGGGCAAGCGACCTAGCTGCGTTGCGTGCCAGGGACTTCCCCCGCTGGCGTAAGCGACGTGGCGAGCGCGACGGACCCGGGGCGGCCCTCGTGATGCTGCAGCGGCCACGATGGGGAAGGGCACTGTTCGCGGGGTCAGCGGAAGACCCACAGGGGGGACAAACAGGCCGCCGGGGACCTGGGACGGGGCGGTCGCGCGAAACCGGGCCGATCCTGGCCACGGACGCGGGCCGTGCAGGCGCTCTCCGGTGCGGGTGGGAGTCCCCGCGTGCGCGGCGGTTGCCGCGTAGCCCGAGTCCGCCTGTTGCCTACAGCCCCGTGAGGGACAAATCCAAGGCCGAAAGGGGCAAGAGCCTGGTCGGGCGGACGTGTGGAAGACCGAGAGATCGGTTTGTACACATTTCTCTAACCAGGACTCGGCACCGCCGAAACCATCCCGCTGGCCGTCCGGCAGGGGCCGCTGCCAGGCGTACCCCGAACCTTCGGCCTCATCATGACCACCTTCGGGCTCGTGCAGGCCTTGGGGATGGCCGAAGCGGTTCATTACGCCACGTGCGCGCGACCCCGCGGCCTGCGCGAGCAGTGTCTCGCGTTGGCCGTCATGTCCAAGGCCAGCGCGCCCCAGGTCAGTTGGCGAGGATTCGGCGGCTGAGCAAGACCGTCCTGTCGCCGTGGTGGCTTCAGGCCACGCGGTGCTCGTCGGTCGCCTCCGTGGCCCCGGCGGTCGCGGCGGGGCGGGGACGCTCGTTCAGAAAGATCATGAGCTTATCGCGCACGGCGCTGGGGTTGTCCCCGGCCTGGATCGAGAGGATCCCCTCCAGGGCCACCTCCTGGGCCAGCAACTGACGGCGGGCGTTCAGTTTGAGCTTGTTGCTGACGGGCAGCCAGAAGACGTTGGCCGAACTGATGCCGTAAAAGGTGGCCAAGAAGGCCGTGGCAATGGACGGCCCAAGCTTGGAGACGTTGGCCAGGTTGGCCAGGACGTGGATCAGCCCCATGACCGTGCCGATGATTCCCATGGTGGGCGCGAAACCCCCGGCGGTCTCGAAGATCGCGGCCTGGCGGGCCAGCTCCCGCTGCTTTAGGGCCATCTCCGTCTGGAGCACGGCGCGCAGCGACTCCGCGTCCGCCCCGTCCACCACGAGTTGCAGCCCATGGGCCAGGAACGGATCCTCCACGGAGGCGATGTCGTCCTCCAGGGAGAGCAACCCGTTGCGGCGGGCCTTCAGGGCCAGGTTGACCAACTGCTCGACGCGGGCACCCAGATCGCTGGCCTGGAAGCGGAACACGCCGGCCACAAGGCGAGGCACGGCCATCAGGTCGTCCATGCGGCTCGAGATGGCGGTCGCGCCGACGGTGCCACCCAGGATGAGCAGCGCCGCCGAGGGGTTGATCAGGCCCATGAGACTGCCGCCGTCCATGAGGTTGGCGCCCAGGATGGCCACCAGGGCCACCACGAGCCCACCGACAACCCCCAGGTCCATGCGCCACACCCCCCGCAGGGATGTCCCGTGAGGGCACGGGACGAGTCACGCGTCCCTGTATCGGTTATCGATGAACGGGCCGAGATCTTTAGGGCGGCGGACAGGGAGCAGCCGAAGCACCATCCGAGGCCAGCGCCAGGCGGAGGATCCGACCCCCGCCCTCCTGGACGAGGTAGTGTTCGAGCGCCGCGCGCACCCCGGGGCAGTCCTGCCCCGAGGGCACCAGGGCCAGCACGGAGGGCCCCGCCCCGCTCAGGAAGGCGCCCAGGGCGCCTCCCTCGAGCGCACCCGCCAGGGCCGCCTCCAGCCCAGGCAGCAGTCGCCCGCGGTATCTCTGATGCAGGCGGTCGCGCGTGGCTTCGGCCAGGAGTTCGAGACGCCCCGTGGCGACCGCCGCGACCAGCAGGGAGGCGCGTTGGACGTTGGCCACGGCATCGCCCAGCGGCACCAGGGCCGGCAGGACGCGGCGCGCCTCGTGGGTCGCCAGGGGTCGATCGGGGACGGCGACCAGCGCCTCCAGCGCGCGCGGGGGGTCCAAACGCACCGTGACCACGCGCACCGCTTGCTCCCCCTGAACCAGGCAGGAAACGCACAGGCCCCCGGCCAGCGCGGGCGCCACGTTGTCCGGATGCCCCTCGATCTGGGCGCCGAGGTCCAACAGCTCCTGGGCCCGCAAAGGGTTACCGAGCAGCGCGTTGGCGGCCACCAGGCCCACCGCCACCGCGGCGGCGCTGCTGCCCAGGCCGCGACCGACGGGCAGGCGCGCACCCAAGCGGAGCCGCAGGCCGAACCCTCCCGCGCCCGCGGCGCGGAGGGCCGCCTGCGCCGCACGCGCCACAAGGTTTTCCGCACCAGCGGGCACCTGGCTCGAGACGTGGGCTGGGACGACCAGGTGCACACCGCTCGGGGCCAGGGCGGCCCGCAGTTCCTCGTCCCAGCCCAGGGCCATGCCGAGCGTGTCGAAACCCGGCCCCAGGTTGGCGGTGGTGGCCGGCGCGCGCGCCAACACCCATTGCTCCATGTCCGGCACGCTCACCGCCCAGCAACTCCCAGCGCGCTCACCGGGCCGACGCCGGCTTCGCGCCTGCTTTCCGAGCCCTGCCGCCGCGGAACGCCGCACATCCGCCCCACCTCCAGATCACATGCGGCATCGACCGCGTGCCGGGACCTGGTGCGGTCGTGCCGGAGCAAAGAGGCGCCCGGCCCGCGCGGGTACGCGTCCGTGGGATGGGGCTTCGGCGTCGGACTCAGTCGCACAACGCGCGCGGCAGGGCGCCGAGGAGCGCCTCTGGCGTCGCCTCCGCCTCCAGCGGCGGATCCCCCTCGGCGACCGCGCGGTCCGGATCCTTGAGACCAGACCCCGTCAGGATGCACACCACCTGCTCACCTTGACGGATCAACCCCTGGCGCTGGGCCGCCCAGAAACCGGCCAGCGAGGCGGCGGACGCCGGCTCGCAGAAGATGCCCTCCTCGCGGGCCAGGAAGCGATACGCCTCCAGGATGGCGGCGTCGGCCACGGCCAAAAAGCGCCCATCGGCCTCGGCCACCGCGGCCCGAGCCAGGTGGGCACTGGCCGGGCGACCGATGCGGATGGCCGAGGCCACCGTCTCCGGTCGGTCCACCCACTGTCCGGAGACCAGCGGGGCCGCGCCTGCGGCCTGCGCCCCCACGAGTCGCGGCACGCGGGTGGAGCGCCCTGCCTGCCGGTACTCGCAGAATCCCCGCCAGTACGCGCTGATGTTGCCCGCATTGCCGACGGGGATGCACAGCCACTGCGGCGCATCGCCCAGTTGCTGCACCACCTCAAAGGCGCCGGTTTTCTGCCCTTCCAGGCGCAGGGGGTTCACCGAGTTCACCAGGGCGGCGTCGGGCCGGGCCGTGGCCAGCGCGCGCACGGCCGCCAGGGCCTGATCGAAGTTGCCCCGCACCAGCACCAGCCGGGCCCCGAAGGCCAGGGCTTGGGCCAGCTTGCCCTTGGCCACGGCGCCCTCGCCAGCAGGCACCGCCAACAGCGCCGGCAGGCCGGCTCGTGCCGC
Organism: Bacillota bacterium; assembly: GCA_021827805.1. Taxonomy (GTDB): domain Bacteria; phylum Bacillota; class Sulfobacillia; order RBS10-35; family JAJYVN01; genus JAJZWQ01. Next base: position 4,964 of record JAKAUG010000148.1, read on the forward strand.
GTAGGCAGCCGCGGAGGCCGAGGTGTTGCCCGTCGAGGCGCAGACAAGAAAGCGCGCCCCGTCGGCCAGGGCCCCGCTCACCGCCACGGCCATGCCGCGGTCCTTGAAGGAGCCGGTCGGGTTCTGGCCCTCGATCTTGAAATACAGATCCGCCCCCCTGCCAGCGCGCAGCGCCGGAACCAGAGGAGTGTTCCCCTCGCGCAGACTGACCGCGGGGGCACCCGCGGGCAGGGACAGATCTCCGCGAAACTCCTCGACCACCCCGCGCCAAGCCGCCACCGTGCCAGCCGGCATGCTCACCCTCCGGCCTCCACGGCCAGGTTCTTCTGCTCCTTCACCTGGCTCGGGTCGTAGAACACCATCTTCCCGAGGAAGACCTCCAACTGGGCACGCTCCTCCGGCTCCTGCAGGCGATCATCAAAGAACACCCTCCGGGGATGGAAGGTGGTGATCAGGCGCCCGCCCCGGAAGAGGGCCGCGACGGGCCAGAGGCCGAAATGGAAGGAATCCACCGCCTTGCGCGCGGCCTGCCACGCCTGGAGGCGGGGCAGGATCTCTCTGGCATCGACCCGCGCGGCGCGCAGGCGATCCGGATGCTCCTGCGCGGCCGCCGCCAAGACGCGGGCCAGGCGCGCGTCATCAGGCTGGCCTCGATCCAGGAGAAGCAGTGTTGAGATCTCGGACCCTTCCCCTTGGGCCGCCGGATCAAGCAGGCGCTTGGCGATCTCCGCCTCGGTCAGGCGTTCCAACTCCGTTCCCTTCTTGGACACGGATCCCACCCCCTCGGCCCGGGCCCGCGGCGCACCGGACTACTGGCCGGAAGCCTTGGAACACGGCTCGGGCGACGCCGCCAGGGCCGTCCGGTCGTCCCTTCGCTCGACCCGTAGGGAGGCGCCGGACGGGAAGCGGGCCGCGACCAGAAGACGCCGTCCGTCCGTGGACCGGTGCGCCAACGGCGCAAACGTCCCGCCGACCAGCGTCAGCCGCTCCGCCCGCATCACCACCGTGCTGGCGGGACCACCTTCCCCGCCGACCTCCAGCACGCCATCCACCCAACGCACCCAGCGCGCCTCCACCGACAGCACCCCGTGAGGCCGCTCGGGTGATTCAGCCGCGGTTCTCACCCCACCGCACCCCTCTCTGCGCTCGGGGGCGGTGCCTTCGACGAAATTCGACGGGATCCTGTCGGATGGCAGCCAGACCAGGCGTTAGTATACCTCGGCCGCGCCATCCCCGGGACCTCAGAGTGGTACGATGAGATCCGGAAGGAGGGTGCGCACGTGCCGAGCGAGCTCAGCGCCGACCGCTTTCAGCAGGCCGTGGAGGCTGCGCCAGGGTCGGTCGTGGTTTGCTTTCGCGCACCGTGGTGCCCGGCCTGCCAGCGCCTGGCGCCCGTGCTCGAAGAGGTCGAGGGCCAACTTGCGGGGCAGGTGGCCTTCTACAGCGTGGACACCGACCATACCCCAGAGCTGGCGGAGCGCTTCGCCCTCCAGGCGATTCCGGTCCTCCTCCGTTTCGAGGCGGGCAAGCAGGTGGGGCAGCTGCTGGGCTACCGCTCCGAGGAGACCGTGCGCGGCTTTGCGCTGGGCCGCTGAGGGTGTTCTGCCCGCGACCCGACTTGCACGAAAGCTCTTAACAATTACGGCCTATGCTGCCAGCGGACGTTCGAGAGGGACGGAAAGCCTGCACGGAGGTGAGACGAAATGCGCTTGCAGCGACGGGTGCACCTGCCCAGGGAGCGGCGGGCGCGGCGCGGTGGGATGCCCCTGGGGACGGAGACGGTCGCCGACATTCAGGGCTCGCGGCCCGCAGGCACGCGCGGATCGCGGTCACGGTGGCGCACCGTGGGTCTGATCGCGGCGGGGATGGTCGCGGGCGCCATCGTGGCCTCCACAGCCCTGCCCGCGTACCGCGCCTTGGCGCAGAGCTATCCCCAGATTTCCACGGTTCCCGTGACCGCCAGTCAGGAGCAGGTCGGTTCTCCGGCCGTCGCCGTGTACCAGAAGCTCCAGCCTTCGATCGTGCTGGTGACCAACCAGTCCACGGTGCAGAGCTACTACGGCACGCAGAGTCAGCTGGCCTGGGGCAGCGGGGTCATCTTCGATCCCAGCGGCTACATCGTAACGAACGACCACGTGGTGCGCGGGGCGACGAAGATCACGGTCACCCTCAGCGACGGCTCGACGTACACCGCCCACCTGGTCGGCGGGGACGCCTCCACAGACCTGGCGGTCATCAAGATCAACGCGCCCAAGCCCCTGCCGGCGGCCACGTTTGCCAACTCCGCGGACGTGGTGCCGGGTGAACTGGCGATCGCCATCGGCAACCCGCTTGGCCCCCAGTTCTCGCAGTCGGTGACGCAGGGGATCGTCAGCGCGATGCGGCCGATGCTCTACGGCCTGGATCCCAACGCCCAGCGCGTGACGGAGATGATCCAGACGGATGCGCCGATCAATCCGGGCAATTCCGGTGGCGCCCTCGCCAACGCGCAGGGCGAGGTGATCGGCATCGTCAGCATGAAGGTGGCGCAGAGCGGGGGTTCTCAGAGCATCGCGGCGGCGGGCCTTGGCTTCGCCATCCCGTCTAATACGGTGCGCGGTGTGGTCAACCAGCTGGTGCGCTACGGTCAGGTCAAGCGTGCCTGGCTGGGGATCGGGGTGACGCAGAACCCGCAGGACGTCCTGCCCACGCAGGCTCAGACCCTCACCGTCAGCCAGGTCTACTCCCCTGGCCCGTCCGCGGGCAAGCTGCAGGACGGTGACGTGATCGTCGCCTGGCAGGGGCAGAAGGTCCTGAACTACTACCAACTCGTGAACGACATCAACAACACCACACCCGGCCAGACGGTGCGACTGACGGTGCGCCGCGGCAACGCGACGGTCACCGAGTCCATCCAACTGGGCACGGAGCCCGCCGCGGAGGCGGCACAGAACCAGGCCCAGACCGTGCCCCAGGGCGGTGGCAGCAGCCCTTGGCCGTTCCCGTTCCCCTTCCCCAACGGATGATCGGCAGCAGCCGGAAGGTGGAGAGACCCGGAAGACAAACCCGGGTTCCTCCACCTTCTTTCATGCTCGGCGCCGCGGTGCGCCACCTGACTTCGAGCAGGCGGGCGCCCGTCCGGCGGGAGGTTCATCCCGCCGGGATGGTCCAGGGGGGTGGGGCGTGTCGGTCCCAAGCGGTGTTCTGTTGAGGACGGGCCCCTCGCAGGCCATGCTGACCACCCTGGAGCACCCACGGCGTGGCGAGCACCCGCACGTGCGGATCGCCTCCGACGGAATCCCTCCCCGCGCCCACCGAGGCGGCCAATGTGGTCCGGGGCAGAAAGGTCCTGCGGTGCTGGCACCCCCGCGGAGCCTTCGGCGCGCCAACCCCGAACGCCAACCGGATCCTCCAGCGGCGCGGGGAGGTCGGCTCCCTGCTGACAGCGGCGGGCATGGATAGGGTACGGTGCGGCCCGAGCCTCGGGACAAGCCGGCAGGGGTGGCCGACCGGGATGCGACCCTCGGTCTCTTTGGCCAGGCCTCGTATGCTGCGTCCCTGGTGGCCACGCCAGCGCGCACGCTGTGTGCGCCGGCGCGGGGAATTGGGGCCCGCGTTCGTTGACAGGCCTGCCGTGTGGCACCAGGATGGGAGCGCACGGCGGAACCCGGTCCGGGTCGGATGGGAGCGGAGGGATGAGACAGTGACCGAGAGGGTTCGCGAGATCCTGAGTTGGTATGGCAGCGAGAATCCGGGAATCCGCACCAATCTGGCGCGGATGCTCAACCATGGCAAGCTCGGGGGCACGGGACGGATGATCATCCTGCCCGTGGACCAGGGCTTCGAGCACGGTCCGGCCAGGAGTTTTCAGCCCAACCCGCCCGGCTATGATCCCCGCTATCATGTGCAGCTGGCCATCAAGGCCGGCCTGAACGCCTACGCGGCGCCGCTCGGCTTTCTGGAGGCCATCGCCGCGGACCACGCCGGAGAGATCCCGCTCATCCTGAAGACCAACAACCATGAACTGCTCGTCGGCGAAGAGCCCGATCCCCTCTCCGCCGTCACCGCCTCCGTCCAGGACGCCCTGCGCCTGGGCTGCAGTGCGGTGGGCTTCACGATCTATCCGGGGTCGGCCCACGCGCGGGTCCTGTATGAACAGGCCCGGGCCCTGATCGCCGAGGCCAAGGCCGCCGGCCTGCCGACGGTCCTGTGGTCCTATCCCCGCGGCAGCCACCTGAGCAAGGCCGGGGAGACGGGGCTCGACGTGGTGGCCTACGCCGCCCACATCGCCGCCCAGCTTGGGGCGCATGTGATCAAGGTGAAGCTGCCCACCGCGCACCTGGAGCAGGAGGCCGCGGCCAAGGTCTATCAGCAGGCGGCCGTGCCGCGCGAGGAGTTGTCGGACCGCGTGGCGCATGTGGTGCGCTCCTCCTTCGCCGGCCGGCGGATCGTGATCTTCTCCGGCGGTGCCAAGAGCGACGACGCCACGGTGCTGGCCGAGGTGGAGGCCATCCGCGCCGGCGGGGGCTTCGGTTCCATCATCGGACGCAACTCGTTCCAGCGGCAGGAGGCAGACGCCCTGCGACTTCTGGCGGGCATGGCCGAGGTCTACGCTCGCTGAACAGCGCCGGGACGGCTCCCCGAGCGCGCCGGCCCCCCGGAGGGGCGGTTCGGCGCGCTCTGCCGTCTTGGGTCCGGCCCTGTCCCTGTGCACCCGCCCAGCGCAGGGCTTCGGGGCCGAGGTGGTACAGGGCGTTCACAAGCTCCTGACCGCCACCTTTCCCTGGTATGAGCTCAAGGAGCCCTCTCGCGGCCCAGGCGGCGGGTTCGTGTACAAGCGGCGTCAGGAAGGTCTTGCCGTCGAGTTCGACCGGAAACCATGAAGCGGCACCCTCGCCCTTCTCACGCCCCATGCTCTGGCTCGTCAGGTTGTCCAAGGTGTAGATTCGCGACCCTGACGGTAGGCCAGTCGGGTCCGCCTGCTCGGCGGCGGTCATGGGACGGCGGGTGCCGTCTGGGAGTTCCGCGCGGGTATACGCGCTTCCGCCCTCCGCTCCAGGCGTCTTGTCCAAGTACAGTTGCTGGTACTTGACGCGTTCATGGTCCTTTGCGTACCACAGCAGGTAATCCGTCACGGCTGGCATCAGTTCGCTCGTCGCCCCGCTGGTCTTCGCAAACGTGATGATGCCGATGGCGTTGGCGGCGCCGAAGACTTCATCCAGTACCTCACGGACCTGGTGGAGGTTCTCATCGCTGATCTGGACGAAGATTGACCCGATGGGATGCAGCAGTTCGCGGCCCACGGTTAGCCGGTCCCGCATGTAGGTCAGGTAGGAGTGCAGGCCGAGTTCCCACGTGTCCCGATATGCCTGCACCATCTCCGGCTCGCGCGTCAGGTCTCCGTCGTCGCCATGCTTCACCTCGCGCTTTCGCACGAATGGCTGGAAGTTACTGCCGAACTTTACTCCGTATGGTGGGTCGATGTAGATCATCTGGACCTTGCCGCCCAAGCCCTCGTACTCCAGCAGGCTGTTCATCACAGCGAGGCTGTCGCGCAGGATGAGGCGGTTGGTCCAGGGAGCCGCATGCTCATACGCGCCGAAGATGCGGTCGTCGATATCCAGTCCCTCGTCGGCGAACAGCGACAGCGCCTGTACCTTGGTCCGCTTCATTCCCCGAACTGACTCCAGGACCGCCTGTGTAGACAGCCGCTCGTGGACAAACAGCGGCAGCGTCGGCACGCTGAGTTGGGGGCCGCCGTCCTTACCGGACCAGTTCAGGAACGCTTTGCTCATGGCGGCCAGTTCGTCGGCTGCGCCGCGCAGGCGCACCGCGGCATCGGTCCTCGCCTACGCGGGGGCCGCAGGGTCGGCGACGATGCGTGCCTGCTCTCGAATGCGCTGGATCAGGTGCTCTCCCTGCTCGCGGGCCGGGTTGCCGTCCCACGAGAGTTGCGGGTCAAGGCTTGGGTCGTATCGGTAACTCTTGGCCGGCTTGCGCGGTGCGCGGGCTTCATACTCCGGCTGGACCCCTATGTCCGGGCGTGCCGGGTGCAGTTGGCCTCGGTGAGAGTATGACTGGGCCTGCGTGTCCTTTGGCCCGGAACGCCTGCCTCTGGGCAACGAACCACGCTCCTCACCCCGGCCCGGGCCTCGTCATCGCGGCCGGGGCCGGTAGACGTTCAGACCCACCTTCACGTCGTGGTCTTGAACGCTGACGTTTCCTTCCGTGCTCGCGACGATGGTCGTCTTTCCCGACGACGAGGCGCCGAACTCCTTGGTGAGGTCAACCCGGATGGTGAGGATGTTGCCTTCGACCTTCATGTCCACGTTCTTCAACGAAGCGACCTCCCGGTCAGCGGGTCATGCGGCGTCGCCAAGCGACCCCGGAACCCGGACGGGTATTGCGCGAGAAGGGGATCCTTCCGGAACCCACGGATCAAGCGTGTTCTACACCGTCCAGCGGTCTCCTGGGGGACCATCGTTGCGGAGGGGAAGTTCCGAAGGTC
>JAKAUG010000065.1 GCA_021827805.1 Bacillota bacterium
CCATGTGCGTATATAGGCCCTCCCAACGCACGGCGGGGCCGAGCGCGAGCAACTCGGCGGCGGCGGGTCCCAGGTCTGCGGGCGCAAAGCCGTATCTTCCCATGCCGGTGTCCACCTTGAGGTGCGCTGTCGCCGGGGTCGAACGCCGGGACGCGGCCTCGGCCAGGGCCCGCGCACCCTCCAGGCTGGTGACCGTGAACGTGAGATCGCCCTCGAGCCCGCCGGGGAGGTCCTCCAGGCGCGGAGGCGTGAAGACCAGGATCGGACAGGCGACGCCGGCCGCACGCAGGCCGAGAGCCTCTGCCACGGTGCTCACACCGAACGCCTCGATACCGGAGGCCTCCAGGGCCAGGGCAACCGCGGAGGCGCCGTGTCCATAGGCGTCGGCCTTGACGACGCCGAGCACGCGTCGGTCGCGGCCGACCACGCGCCGCACAACCTCCAGGTTCTCGACGATGGCGTCCAGGTCGACCTCGACCCAGGACGGTCCGACCGCAGCCCACCACTGCTGCGTCTGGGTGTGCCCGGGCACAGCCACCCCCCCGTTTCCTCGCCCATCTTAGGGAACGGGATCACGGTGAACAACACGCAAATGCTGACGCGTCTGCCAGCGCGGCCTTCACACCATGCGGCGGTATGCCCGCTGGGCCCGGTAGCCTAGCGACGCGGCCACAAACGCGACGAATAGCGGGTGCGGGCGGTTGGGGCGCGAACGGAATTCGGGGTGGAATTGGGTCGCCAGGAACCAGGGGTGGGATGGAATCTCGACGATCTCGACCAGGCCCGCCTCCGGCCAGATCCCGCTGGGGATGAGCCCTTGGCGTGAGAGCGTTTCCACATACCGCCCGTTGACCTCAAGCCGATGCCGATGCCGTTCCTGGATCTCCAGGGTGGCGTAGGCCCTTGCGGCATGGGAACCCTTGATCAGGCGGCAGGGGAAGCTCCCGAGCCGCATGGTGCCGCCCAGGCGTTGGATCTCCTTCTGGTCCGGCATCAGGTCAATGACCGGATGTGGGGCGTCCGGCTCGAACTCGGTGCTGTGGGCGCCCTCCAGACCACAGGCATGACGGGCGAACTCCACCACCGCCAACTGCAGTCCCAGACAGAGACCAAAAAAGGGGATCCGCTGCGTGCGCGCGTGGTGGATGGCGCTGATCTTGCCCTCGATGCCGCGGGAGCCGAAGCCGCCCGGTACCAGAATGCCGTCGCAGCGGTCCAACAGCTCCTCCGGCCCCTGTGCGGCCACATCCTCGGCATTGATCCACTGGATCTCCACCCGGGTGTCGTTCGCCGCACCGGCATGGCACAGGGCCTCGACCACGCTGAGGTAGGCGTCGTGCAGGTGCACGTATTTGCCCACCAGACCGATGGTGACCACCTTGGCCGGATCGGTGATCCGCTCCACGATGCGGTACCAGTCGTCCAGGGCGGGCGCGTGCTCCGGCAGGCCGAGCCGGCGGACGAGAAGATCCCCCAGACCCTCGGACTCCAGGACCAGGGGCACCTCATAAATCGTCTGGATGTCCACGTTCTCGATGACGGCACCCGCGGGCACATCGGAGAACAGGGCGATCTTTTCCCGCATCTCACGCGACAGCGGTCGCTCGGAGCGTGCCACCACCACGTCAGGCTGGATGCCGATGCTGCGCAGTTCCTTCACGCTGTGCTGCGTGGGCTTGGTCTTCTGCTCCCCGGCCTTGTCGATGTATGGCACCAACGTGACGTGCACGAACACGGTATCCTCGCGTCCGACGTCCGCACGCAGTTGGCGGATGGCCTCCAGGAAGGGCAGGCTCTCGATGTCGCCGACCGTCCCGCCGACCTCGGTGATGACGACATCCGCGTTGCTCTCCGCCGCCACCCGGCGGATGCGGGCCTTGATCTCGTTGGTGATGTGCGGGATGACCTGCACGGTGGCGCCCAGGAAATCTCCCCGGCGCTCCTGTTCGATCACGGAGAGGTAGATCTGGCCCGTCGTGATGTTGTTATCGCGACCCAGGCTCTCGTCGATGAACCGCTCGTAATGCCCGAGGTCCAGATCCGTCTCCGCGCCGTCGTCGGTCACGAAGACCTCGCCGTGTTGCAGCGGCGACATCGTCCCCGGGTCGACGTTCAGGTAGGGGTCGATCTTCTGGATGGCCACCTTGAGACCGCGACTCTTCAGCAGCCGCCCGATGGAGGCCGCCGTGATGCCCTTCCCCAGGCCAGACACCACGCCCCCGGTGACGAACACGAACTTGGCCAACTGGCCCCTGCCTCCCGGAGGCTGGCCGTCCACGCGCGCCACCCACAAAAATCCCCCCGCCGGGGGGATCGCGCCAAGCCAGCTGTTTCACCAAATGTACAGGCCTGGCGAAAGAAGCGTCAACCGTTCCGGCGCGGCAGAAGCAACCATCAGGAACGGCGGGCGAGGCCGGGACCGGCCCCGCGCCCGGCGCGGCCCGTGGGGCCGCGCCGGCTGAACCCTACGGCACCTTAGGACTCGGGCGTTCTGGGCTCCCCCCCCAGCGGTCGGGGAGGCGACACACTCAGCGCGTTCAGGGGGAACACGACCGACTCCGCCCCGTGTCCCGCGGGCCGGCTGGCGTTCGGCCCGGCACTGCCCGAGACGCCGACGCCCTCCAGGGCGTGGGAGTGGCCGCCATGCCCGCGCTGCCGCCGCTCCAGGCCTGCGGGCTCCATCGCGGTCTGGTCTCCATACAGGAGTTGCCCCAGTCCGCCGAGCTGGCTGTGGTCGGTGTGGCACAGCGGGCAGGGGTGGTCGTCCCGTGCCGGGTACTGCGGCTCGGGGTAGACCGTGATCACACCCTCATAGTTGCGCAAGAGGGTGCGCTGCTCCCCCATGGCCAGCACGTAGTTCGGCGCCACCGGAATCTTGCCGCCGCCGCCGGGCGCATCCACGACGAAGGTGGGTACGGCGAAACCCGTGGTGTGGCCCCGCAGCATCTCCAGGATCTCGATGCCCTTGCGGATGGGCGTCCGGAAGTGTGAGAGCCCGGGCGAGAGGTCGCACTGGTAGATGTAGTATGGTCGGACCCTGATCTTCAGGCATTCGTGCATGAGCCGTTTCATGACAACCGGACAGTCGTTCAGATCACGCAGCAGCACGACCTGGTTGCCCAGCGGCACCCCGGCGTCGGCCAGCAGTGCGCAGGCCCTCGCCGCCTCCGGGGTGATCTCCTTGGGATGGTTGAAGTGTGTGTTCATGTAAATCGGGTGGTAACGGCGCAGCATCTCCGCCAGGGCTGGCGTGATGCGCTGCGGGCACACGACGGGCATGCGCGTCCCCAGGCGGATGATCTCCACATGGTCGATGGCCCGCAGCCGAGAGATGACGTACTCCAGCCATTCGTCCCCCACAAGCAACGCGTCCCCGCCGGAGATGAGGACATCGCGGACGGCGGGCGTGTCCCGGATGTAGGCGATGGCCCGATCGATCTGCGGCTTGGGTGCCGCGTGGCCGAACTCGCCGGTGAAGTGCCGGCGCGTGCAGTGCCTGCAGTACATCGAGCACATGTCGGTGATCAGGAACAGCACGCGGTCCGGGTAGCGGTGCGTGATCAGCGGGACAGGGGCATCCGCCTGCTCGTCCAGGGGATCCAGGCGTTCCTCGGGCGCCACGTTGAGCTCGTGCGATGTGGGAACCGCCAGACGCCGCACGGGACAGCTTGGGTCGCTCTGGTTCATGAGCAGGGCATAGTAGGGCGTGATGGACAGAGGAAAGTCGCTGGTGGCGCGCAGGATCCCCGCACGCTCCATCTCCGTGAGATCCACGACGCGGGCCACGTCGTCCAGGGTACGGAGGCGGTGGGAAAGCTGCCACTTCCAGCTGCCCCACTGCTCCGGGGTGACATCTCGCCAAAGCGGGACGTCAGTATAGTGCCGCACGGCGGCTCGTCTCCTCAGGACCCTGTTTTTGCCGGAGCCTCCATCCGCAGTTCAAGCGGATGTAGGGAAGCAGTCGGCGCCATCGGCGCCCAGAACCCAGTGTGCGGGTTCGCCGTCACCGTCCAGGGGCGAAGTCCCCTGCCCCTTGCGGGCGGTGCGCGGCGGGCGGAACTCGGTCCGCCTCGCTTCCAAGACCGGCCTGGCGCCGGTCACCCCGGCAGTACCGCTGGGGCGCCACTCCCTTGCAGGGATCCTGACCGGGGGGCGGTCCTCACCACGCTCCCGGCGCGCACATTATGTGACCGGTACGGGTGGTTGTCTAGCGAAAAATCCTGGCCCGCACACCCGCCCTTCACATGCTCTGCGGGGCGCTGACCCCCAGCAGACCCAGCACCCGCGCCAGCACGATCTGTGTCGCGGAGCAGAGGGCCAGGCGGGCACGGCTCTGCGCCGGTTCGCCCCCCAGCACGCGGCACTGGGCATAGAAGCCGTGAAAGCGCTCGGCCGTCTGGCGGGCATAGGCGGTGAGCCGGTGCGGTGCTCGGCTCGAGGCCGCGGCCGCGATTTCGTCGGGGAGGGCCGCCAGCGCGCGGAGCAGGGCCGTCTCCGCCGGATGCACCAGCGGCGCCGCATCCGCCTCAGCCACGAGCTCTCCGGCTTGCCGCAGAATGCTGCAGATGCGGGCGTGGGCATACTGGACGTAATACACCGGATTGTCCTGGGACTGACGCTTGGCCAGCTCCACATCGAAATCCATGTGCGTATCGATCGTGCGCGTCAGGAAGAAGAAGCGGGCGGCATCGACCCCGACCTCGTCCAGGAAGTCCTCCATAGAAATGAAGTTGCCCGAGCGCTTGCTGATCTTCTCCTCACGCCCGTCGCGCAGCAGCCGGATCATCTGCGTCAGAAGGACCTCCAGGTGGTCGACCGGGTAGCCGAGCCACTCCAGGGCCAGCCGGACCGCCTGCACCTCGCCGTGGTGGTCGTGCCCGTAGATGTCGATGAGCAGGTCGTAGCCGCGCTCGAACTTGCCCGCATGATAGGCGATGTCTGGCACCCGGTAGGTGTATTCCCCGTCCCGCTTGCGCAGAACACGGTCGTCGTTGTCCCCCGCCCCCTCGGTTTTCAGCCAGAGGGCGCCGTCTCGTTCCTCCGTGTATCCGCGGGCGCTGAGCTCCTCCACCACGCGCTCTGGGCCACGGGCGGCGCGGATGTCCGACTCCAGGCTGAAATGGTCGAAATGCACGCCGAACCGCTCCAGAACCTCGCGCTGCCGCTGCAGGATGCGGTCCACCGCGTACCGCGCCAGCATGGTGATGCGCCGCTCGGGCTCCTGCTCCAACACGTCCATGCCCCGCTCGTCGGCGTAGCGCGAGGCCATCGCCACCAGGTAGTCCCCTGGGTATCCCCCCTCTGGCACCTCGGCGGCCTCGCCGCGCAAGCGGCGCAGACGGGCCTCCAGGGACAGGCCGAGTTTGCGGAACTGGCCGCCGGCGTCGTTGACGTAGAACTCGGCCTCCGCGCGGTAGCCCGCCGCATTCAGGCAGCGCACCAGGGAATCGCCGAAGGCGGCGGCGCGGCAGTTGACGACGTTGAGCGGACCCGTCGGGTTCGCGGAAACGAACTCGACCAGCACACGCCGACCCTGGCCCATGGCCGAAGCCCCGTAGTCCAGGCCGGCGGCCAGGATCTCGCCCACCGCGGGGGCAAGCCAGCCGTCCCGAAAATAGATGTTGATGAACCCGGGGCCAGCCACCTCGGCCCGTTCGAGGACCGGGATCCTCTGGGGGGTCAGACCGGCCACGAGGGCCGCCGCCACCTGGCGCGGCCCCAGCCGCGTCCCCCGCGCCAGCTGCAGGGCCACGTTGGTGGCCAGATCGCCGTGCTGCTCGCTGCGCGGCTCCTCCAGAACACAGGGGGGAAAGGGTGCCTGCGGCAGCTCCCCCCGCTCGCTCGCATCCCGGTGCGCCTGCCGCAACGCCTCGCGGATCTGTGCCCGTCGCGCCTCCAGCAGATACAAGAGGGCTCCTGGTCCACACGTGCACCGCCGCGCCGCCGCGGCGGCCGTCCGCCCGACCAGGATTCGGCTCCCTTCTGCCCGGTACTCGCCCGCGCGGGCGTTGGGCAAGTGGCGGACTTGCTACCTCAAGGCCTGTGACCGGAATCCTACCACGCCGGGCTGAAGCTGGGCTGTCAGGGCAGCAGCAGGAGCTGGCGAACCACCTTGGCCCCCAACAGCGCGGTGATGCCTCCCGGATCGTAGGCGGGGGCCACCTCCACCACGTCCGCACCGACGATGGGCAGGCCCTGGAGACCGTCCACCACGGCGAGCAACTCGGCGGCCGTGGGCCCGCCCGGCTCTGGCGTGCCCGTGCCGGGGGCAAAGGCCGGATCCACGAAGTCGATGTCCACGGTCACGTAAAGCGGGCCCCTCGCCAGTTCCTGGCGCCAGGCCTCGGGCAGCGCCGACGCGGCCGGGGCGAAGTTCGTCTGCCGCGCGAACTCCCACTCCTCGCGGGTCCCCGAGCGAATGCCCAACTGGTACAGCCCCGAGGGCCCCACCACCTCCGCCACGCGGCGCATGACCGTGGCGTGGGACCAGCGGCGACCCATGTAGTCTTCGCGCAGATCCGCATGCGCATCCAGTTGCAGCACGCGCAGGCCGGCATGGCTCGGGGCCAGGATTCGCACGGCCGCCCAGCTAACCAGGTGCTCCCCGCCCAGCATCAGGGGACGCACGCCGCGCCGGTCGATCTCGGCGACCGTCGCCGCAATGTCCTCAAGGGACTGCTCCACATCCCCCGGAGGCAGATCCAGATCTCCAAGGTCGCAGAAGGGTTGGTCGTCAAGTCCGACGCCGCGCGAGGGGCTCCAGTCCTCAAGCCCGGACGACGCCGCGCGGATCGCGGCCGGCCCGAAACGGCTTCCCGGCCGGAAGCTGGTGGTCGCATCCAGCGGCGCGCCGAAAAGCGCCCATTTCGCCCCCTCGGCCGGACGCGCACCCAGAAACGCCGCAGGCACCGGCCGCCCTGTCATGACCTGGGGTCCTCGGCCAGGATCTGGCGAACAAAGGGAGGGAGGGCGAAGGCCGCGGCCTGCACCTCGGGGGACCAGTAGCGGGTCGAAAGCGCCGCGGGCTGCTCGGCCTCGAGCGGCGTGCCACGACTGGCGATGCTGAAGGTCCACATCGCCCCGGGGTAGGTCGGGATGACCGCCCAGTACAGACCGACCCGTGAGAAGCTGCCTCGCAGTGCCGCCTGGACGGCCCGAATGAGCGGACCATGGAGGAACGGGCTCTCGGTCTGGGCGGCGAGGACCCCGCGCTCGCCGAGCACACGGGCGCAGTCCGCATAGAAGGGCGCGCCGAACAGACCCTCCGCGGGACCCAGCGGATCCGGGGCGTCCACCAGGATCGCGTCGAAGGCTCCGGCCGGCAGTTGGGCCAGATAGGCGATGCCATCTCCCAGGCACACCTCGACCCTGGGATCGTCCAGGGCCCCGGCCAGGGAGGGCAGGTGCCGCCGGCACGCCTCCACGACGGCCCCATCCAGTTCGGCGAGCACCACGCGCTCCACGCTGGGATGGCGGAGGACCTCGCGCACCGCCCCCCCGTCGCCCCCGCCGACGACGAGGACGCGCCGGGGCCGCCCCAGGGCGCTGAGGGCCGGGTGGACGAGCATCTCGTGGTAAACGAATTCGTCCGCCTCGGTGGTCATGACCATGTCGTCCAGGGCCAGCAGGCGCCCGTACTGGGAGGTCTGGTAGACCGCCACCTCCTGGTAGGAACTGACCCGCCGCTCCAGCACCTGCTCGCAACGCAGGCCCAGACGCAGCCCCGGGGTCTGTTGCTCGGTCCACCACAAGTCCACGAGAACATCACCTGACCGATGAGGGGATGAAGAGCGGGACGGTCCGCCGGACCCGGGGCGCGCCCCGGCTCAGTACCACATGACAGCGGCGGCGAGCGCCGCGCCCTGGCGCTCCACGCGATGCGCCACAGCCTCCACGCGCAGGTCGTGCAGGCGCTTGCCCCGGGCCACAAAGGCCTCGCGGACCATGTCGGCGACCTTGGCGGCCGCCTCGTCCCGGGTGCAATAGCCGTCGAACTCCATGATCACCCCGTAGTCATCCTCGGAGAATCCGACGCCGATGGCGGCGGCGATCTCCCGGCCCGGCTCGTCCGAAACCAGGTAGCCGTACGCGGTGGGGGTGAGGGAACCCGGCGGCACGCTGAAGTTCGGCTCGTGCACGCAGCCGGGCGGAAGGATGCTGCTCACACGAATGAGATTCAGGTTGCCGATGCCGGCGGCCAAAAGCGCGTTGTCAAAGGCGTTGAGCGGGCTTGGGCCTTCGGATGCGCCCGCAACCAACTTGACCTTGCGCGGGGTGGGCAGCATTGGCGTTCCTCCTCAGCGTGGGGCACATGCACGAATCGGCCCATTATGGGCGATCTCGACGCGCCGGGCAACACGAGGCATGTCGCCGGACGGTCCGGCGCACACTCGGCATGGGAGGGGGTGCCAGATGCCCCTGGGTCCCCGGGTCGCAGGGAGACCGACCGGCCAGGAGCATCCGCCTCGACGCTGGGTGATTCTGGCCGGCTGGCTGGTTGTTGGCCTGTGCGCCGGCTTCGCCTGCGCGGTCGCGCTGGTGCCGGTCGGCACGCCCTCGCCCGCGCGGGACTCCCCGACCATCTTCTACGACCGCCACGGGACAGAGGTGGGCTCGGCCGCCTCCGGCGGAGTGCACCCCACAGTGGCGCTCAGCCAGATTCCGGAACAGCTCCAGCAGGCGACGATCAGCGTGGAGGATGCCAGCTTCTACGCCAACTTTGGGGTCAACCCCGTCTCCATCGTCCGGGCCGCCTGGGTCGATCTGCGCGCACGCCGACTGCTGGAGGGCGGGAGCACGATCACCCAACAGCTGGCCAAGAACCTCTATCTCACCCAGAGCAGGACGTGGCGTCGCAAGCTGGAGGAGCTGGTGTACACCTTCCGCATCGAGGCCACGCGCAGCAAGGCGGAGATCCTGGCGAGCTACCTCAACAACATCTACTACGGCGAGGGAGCCTGGGGAGTGGGCCAGGCAGCCCAGACCTACTTCGGCCAGGACGTGTCCACGCTGGATCTCGCCGAGTGCGCGCTCCTGGCCGGCCTGCCAGCCTCACCGCAGACTCTGGATCCCTACCAGCACCCCGCCGCGGCACACGCCCGGCAGCAGTGGGTTCTGGAGCGCATGGTCGCCACGGGCGCCATCTCCCCCCTGCAGGCCTCCGCTGCCGCGGCCGAGACCCTCCACTACCATCGGGCCCAGAGCAGTGCCCCGGTGGCAGGCTACTTCCTGCAGTACGTGCTGGCCAGCATCGGCCAGCACAGCCCGGCGCTGGAGGCGGCGGTCCAGCGCGGCGGCTACCGGGTCTACACCACCCTGGACAGCTCCGTGCAGGCCGCGGCCGATCGGGCGATGGCCCAATACCTGCCCCCAGGAACCCCCGACGCCTCCGGAGCGCTTCAGCCACAGGGCGCACTGGTGGCCATCGATCCCGGTTCCGGAGCGGTACGCGCTCTGGTCGGAGGCCGCTCGGTGACCCAGGATCCGTTCAACCGGGCGCTGTACGCCGTGCGGCAACCCGGGTCCACCTTCAAGGCCTTCCTCTATGCGACGGTCATCGACGAGGGCTATCCCATCACCGCCCGGCAGTTTGATGGCCCCGTCAGTTACCCGGGCGCGGATGGCCAGCCGTACGTGGTCAAGGACGTTGAGCCCTATCTCTTGCGTGAGCTGACGATGCGCGAGGCGCTGGCCATCTCGAGCAACGTGGTCGCGGTGAAGTGGGCCCAGCAGGTGGGCCCGGCGCGCGTGATCGCCACCGCCCGCAGGATGGGCATCACCTCGCCGCTTCAACCGACCCTGCCTTTGGTCCTGGGCAGCTACGGGGTGACCCCGCTCGAACTGGCCGACGCCTACGTGCCCCTGGCCAGCCTGGGCACCGCCCATGCGCCGTGGTGTGTGGAGCGGGTGGTGGCCCCGGACGGAGCCGTGGTGTGGGCCCCCCCTGCCCCGCGGGGACGGCGCGCCCTGGATCCGGGGGTCGCCTATATCGTGACGAGCATGATGGAATCCGTGATGACAGATGGAACGGGACGCGCGCTCCTGCCGATCGTGGGCCGGCAGGTGGCCGGGAAGACGGGCTCGACCAACGGGAACAGGGACGCGTGGTTCGTGGGCTATACCCCCAACCTGGTGGCGGCGGTGTGGGTGGGGGATGATCAGCCCGCGGATCTGCACGGCGTCGGGGCGACGCTGGCTGGACCGGTATGGGCGCACTTCATGGCCCAGGCCCTCCAGGGCCAACCCGATGTGGTGTGGCGGCGCCCCGCGGATGTGGAGGAGGTTCGGGTCTCCGCCCTGGACGGCCTGTTGCCCAATCCGACCTCTCCCACCGTCGTCGAGCTCTTCCTGCGGGGACACCAGCCCACGACGATGAGTCCCATCTGGGGCGCCACCCAGGCCTCTCCCGGCCTGATCGGGATCCCAGGCTCGCAGGTGATGCCGGCGCCGCCGGATCCCCTTGCGCCCCCCGGTGTCCTCCCCGTCGTGCCGTAGACGGGCCCACAAACCGCGACGACCGGGAACCCGGTCAGGATGGGATGCGGCGCAGGACGGTTGTGATCGGCGAGGGACCGGGGCGGTCCTGGTCTCCGATGGGGCCGCCGACGCGGCGGATGTCTCCGCCCAGGCCTCGCAGCTTTTCCTCAAGGGCCTCGTAACCCCGATCCACAACCTCGGCGGACTCGATCTCAGTGTCCCCGCTGGCGGAGAGTCCAGCCACGACCAGCGCCGCCCCGCCGCGCAGATCGGTGGCACGCACGCGGGCACCGTCCAACTGCGCGACGCCCTCCACGACGGCGGTGCGACCCTCGACGCGCACCCGCGCCCCCATCCGCGCCATCTCGTCCAGGAAACGGAACCGCCCGTCCCAGATCGATTCCGTCACCGTGCTCGTACCATCTGCGGTGGTGAGCAGGGCGGTCATGGGCTGCTGCGCGTCGGTGGGAAACCCTGGGTAAGGCAGCGTCTTGACCGTGACCGCCCGGCAGCGTCCCGGCGCCTCGACCCGCACCCAGTCGCCCCCCTCCTCCACCGTGACCCCGGCCTCGCGCAGCTTGGCCGTGATGGGCTCCAGGTGCCTTGGGATGACCCCCGCCACCGTCACACGGCCCCGCGTGGCGGAGGCGGCGATCATGTAGGTGGCGGCCTCGATCTCGTCAGGGATGATGGCGTGCTGGCAGCCATCCATCGCGGAGCGCCC
>JAKAUG010000330.1 GCA_021827805.1 Bacillota bacterium
GGACGCCGTCACGGCGGTGTCCGGCAGCGGGCCCGCCTACTTCTTCCTGCTGATGGAGCTTCTGATCGACGCCGCGGTCCAGATGGGCCTTGAGCGGCAGCTGGCCGAGCGCCTGGTGCGACAGACCGCGCTGGGTGCGGCCCGCCTTGTGGCGGAGACCGAGCGCACGCCACAGGCGTTGCGCATCTCCGTCACCTCTCCGGGCGGCACGACGGAGGCGGCGCTCGCTCGCCTGGCCGAGGGGGGCCTCGGCCCGCTGATGACCGAGGCCGTGGAGCGCGCCACGGAACGGAGCCGGGAACTCGGGCGCCGCTGGTCGACGCCCTCGGCCGGCTGAGGCGGGAGCGGCCCGGCCGCGTCAGGGGGCCGCGGGGGGCTGCGCGGCGGCCAGCACGCGCCGCGCCACCAGATCCAGGGACAGCACGTTGAGCGCGGTCAGCTCCTCCACCCTCGCTTTGGCGTGCAACTGCACCCCCCGCAGCACCTCGGGCAGATTGCGCCCCAGTTGCAGGGTGAGGTCCACGCCGAGGCGCACACCGCCGCTCTCCATGTCCACGCGCCCACGGAAGGCCGCCAGCACCCCATCCACCTCCAGGCAGGCCCGCTCCGCGATGGCGCCGACCACGGTGTCCGAGACGTAGAACTTGCCCAGGGCGCTGAAGGTGGGACGCACCGTGGACTTCTCCACCACGCCGCTGCGCTCCCAGTCGCGTGGGCGAAGGCGCAGGGGGTCGACCAGATAGCCCGAGAAGGACTTGCGCACCTCGAGGGTCGGGGCGGGGATGACGTGCTTGCCCTCCGTGCGCCGAATGCGGCGCGCGCGCCGGATCTCTTCCTCGCTGGCGATGTCCGCGATGTCGATCACCTTGTCGGGTCGCGGCAGATCCAGGGCATCCACGATACGATGCACCATGTGCAGGCTGGTCCCGAGGATCAGCACCCCCACCGGGCACTCGGCGAGCAGGGCCGAACGCACGGCGGCGGCGTGCACGGGGTCGGCGAAGATGGCCCTCCGGACGGCGGCCATCGCGCTCTCTTCCTTTTTCGCCGACTGGCCGGCGACGATGTGGCCCTCGCGGATGAGCAGGCCGTCGTCGATGATGTGCTGCAGGCCGTGGGCGCGCGCGACGAACGACGCCCGGTGGCTCTTACCCGTTCCAGCCGGACCGATCAGCGCCGTGACCTCCACGCCCAACGCCCCCCTGCCGGGGACCGGTATCCGCGGTGGGGCTCAGTCCCGCCGCGCCGCCGCGGCCACGCCGGCAAACGCCGCGCGCGCGGCGCACGCCACCTGGGCCACCTCCTCGGGGCCATGCGCCAGGGAGCCAAAGCTGCACTCGAACTGCGCTGGCGGCAGATAGACCCCCTGGTCCAGCATGCCATGGAACAGCCGCGCGTAGGCCGCGGTATCCGCGGCTTTTGCCCCGTCCAGATCCCGGGGGGGACTCGGGCAGAAGAACGGCGTGCACAGCGACCCCAACTGGACCACACTCGCGGCCACACCCGCGGCCAGGGCCCCCTCGCGCAGAGCGGCCGCCAGGGCCGTACCGGCGGCCTCCAATTCGGCCCAGACACCGTCCCTCTGGAGCACACGCAGCGTGGCCAGACCAGCGGCCACCGCCAGGGGGTTGCCGGCCAGGGTGCCCGCCTGGTAGACCGGTCCCGCGGGCGACATCTGGCGCATGAGCTCAGGCCGCCCGCCATAGGCGCCCACCGGCAGCCCACCCCCGATGACCTTGCCCAGGCACGTCAGATCAGCCCGCACCCCGTACCGCTCCTGCGCCCCGCCCCAGGCGACGCGAAAGCCGGTGATGACCTCGTCGAAGACGAGCAGGGCGCCGCTCCGGTCGGCAAGCCGGCGCAGTCCCGGCAGGAACCCTGCCGCGGGCGTCACCAGACCCATGTTGCCGGCCACCGGTTCCACCAGGATCGCCGCAACCTTGCCGGCATGCTCCTGGAGGGTCCGGGCGACATCCTCCAGGTCGTTGTACCGGCAGACCAGCGTCAACCGCGCCAGGGCCGCGGGCACCCCGGGGCTCGAGGGGACCCCTCCGGTGAGCGCGCCGGAGCCGGCCTGGACCAGCATGCTGTCCGCATGGCCGTGGTAGCCCCCGGCGAACTTGATGACGCACTCCCGGCCGGTGGCGGCGCGGGCCAGCCGCACCGCGCTCATGACCGCCTCGGTGCCCGAGCAGACCAGCCGCAGCATCGGCACCGAGGGCATGGCGCGGGCGACCAACTCCGCCAGCTCCACCTCGGCGGCGGTGGCGACCCCGAAGCTCGTGCCATCCTGGGCCACGCGGCATACGGCCTCCACGACCTCCGGGTGGGCGTGGCCGAGCGGCAGAGGTCCCCAACTCATGCAGAGATCGACATATTCCCGGCCGTCCTCGTCCCAGAGCCGCGCGCCACGGGCACGCCGCGCAAAGCGGGGGGTGCCGCCCACCGCGCCGAAGGCGCGCACCGGGCTGTTCACCCCACCCGGGATCCGCTTCAGGGCCCTCTGATACAGCTCCTCCGAATTCATGGCCTCTCCACCCACCCGCGCACCAGGTCCAGCTGCTCCGCCACGCGCTCGGGCGCCGTCCCGCCGGGGCTCCGGCGGGTCGCCACCACGGCCGACGGTTCGGCCCGCGCCACCAGCGCAGGGGTCAGCAGCGGATGGATCGCGGCCAGCTCCGCCGGATCGAGGTCCTGGGGCTGGCGGCCGTTCTCGAGGCAGGTCCGCACAAGATGCGCCACGGCGGCATGCGCCGCGCGGAACGGCACCCCAGCCTGGGCCAGCCCGTCCGCCACGTCCGTGACGCCGGAGAAGTCCCCCTCCAGGGCCGCCGCCATACGTTCAGGGCGCGGATGCATGGTGGCCACCATCCCCGTCAGGGCCTCCAGGCACCCGAGGACGGTGTCCAGAGCGTCGAAGAGCGCGGGTTTGTCCTCCTGCATGTCGCTGTGGTAAGCCAGAGGCAGGGCCTTCAGCGTGGTCAGCAGCGCCACCAGTTGGCCGAAGACCCGCCCGGTCTTGCCCCGCACCAGTTCCGCCACATCGGGGTTCTTTTTCTGCGGCATGATGGAACTGCCGGTGGCGTAGGCGTCGTCCGGCTCGATGAAGCCGAACTCCCGGCTCGACCAGAGCACGAGCTCCTCGGCCAGGCGGCTGACATGCACCATCAGCACGCTGAACGCCGCCAGGAGTTCCAGCACGAAGTCCCGGTCAGACACCGCATCCATGCTGTTGGCGTAGGGGCCCTCCAATCCGAGCTCCGTGGCCACCCATGCCGAGTCCACGGGGAGGGAGGTGCCAGCCAGGGCCGCCGCCCCGAGCGGAGAGCGTCCGGCGCGCCTCCAGGCGTCCCCGAGCCGCTCGCGGTCTCGCTGCAGCATGCAGCAGTATGCCAACAGGTGCTGGGCCCACATCACCGGCTGGGCGTGCTGCAGGTGCGTGTATCCGGGCAGGACCAGGTCGCGGCCGGCCTCCGCCTGGTCGAGCAGCGCCCGCTGCAGCCCCCGCGCCGCCTCGGCCACCGTCCGGGCGGCGGCGCGCGCGAACAGGTGCATGTCCAGGGCGACCTGGTCGTTGCGGCTGCGGGCCATGTGCAGCTTGCCGCCCACCGGGCCGATCAGTTCGACCAAGCGCCGCTCCACATTGAGGTGGATGTCCTCGTCCTCCAGGCGCGCCTGGAAGGTACCGGCCTCGAACTCCCGCTCGATGGCGTCCAGCCCCTGCACGATCCGCTCCACCTCGGTGCCCGTGAGAAGGCCCACCCGGCCCAGCATGCGCGCGTGGGCCCGACTTCCGGCCAGATCCTCGCGATACAGCCGGTGGTCGAATGGGATGGAGGCCGTGAAGGCCTTGGCGCGGCTTCCCCCGCCGGGCCCCAGCCGACCACCATGGATGCCCGCTCCCGGTTCCTGGGCCTTGTGGCTCATCCGTGCGCGGCGCGACCGGCCCGCGGCACCTGTCGCGCCTCCCCTCCTCGCCCTGACAAACTCCCAGACCCGCACTGGGTCTCGTCTCAGCCCTGGTTTCCCGGCGTCGCCTCGAGCCGCTGCCGCAGGCGCGCCTGCACCACCAGCGGCAACCCGAGCAGGGTGATGAAGCCGCGCGCGTCGTCATGGTGGTAGGACTCGTCGGCGCCGAAGGTGGCCAGGGAAGGGTCATAGAGCGAGTACGGGCTGGTCGCGCCCGCGGCCTCCGCGCGCCCACGATACAGCCGCACCTTCACCTCACCGGTCACCGTGCGCTGCGTGCTGACCACGAACGCGTCCAGCGCCTCGCGCAGCGGGGTGAACCAGAAGCCGTCGTACACAAGCTCCGCGTAGCGCAGGGCCAGATGCTGCTTGAGGTGCAGCGTCTGCCGGTCCAGCACCAACTCCTCCAGGGCGGCGTGCGCCTCATAGAGGATGGTGCCGCCCGGGGTCTCGTAGACACCGCGGGACTTCATACCCACCAGCCGGTTCTCGACCAGGCTGACGACACCCACCCCGTGGGCTCCGCCCAGTCGGTTGAGTTCCTTCAGGAGCGGCACCGGCCCCAGTTCCCGCCCGTTCAGCGCGACGGGCAGACCGCGCTCCCAGCCCAGCGTGATCGTCTCGGGCTCCCCCGCGGCCTGGGCGGGCTCTCTGGTCAGCAGCAGCAGGTCGTCCGGCCGGGCGCTGGCCGGATCCTCCAACACCCCTCCCTCGTGGCTGATGTGCCAAAGGTTGCCGTCGCGGCTGTACGGCTGGCGCGGCGTGACCGGCACCGGCACGCCATGCGCCCTGGCGTAGGCCATCGCGTCCTCCCGCGAGCGGATCTCCCACTCGCGCCAAGGCGCGATGACGCGGAGATCGGGGGCCAGGGCCTTGATGCCGAGCTCAAAGCGCACCTGGTCGTTGCCCTTGCCGGTGGCGCCATGGGCCACGGCCCCGGCGCCCTCCAGGCGCGCGACCCGCACCAGGTGGCGCGCGATCAGGGGACGGGCAAAGGAGGTCCCCAGCAGGTAGCGGCCCTCGTACACAGCTCCGGCCTGCAGGACGGGAAAGGCGAACTCCCGCAGCAGTTCCTCGCGCGCGTCCACCACGTGGCAGGCGTCCGCTCCCGAGGCCAGCGCCTTGGCCCGGATCGCTTCCATGTCCTCTCCCTGGCCAAGGTCGGCACACATGGCCACGATGCGCGTGCCGTCCTGACCGTAGTGCTCCCGCAGCCACGGAATCGCCACCGAGGTGTCCAGTCCCCCGGAGTATGCCAGTACGATTGCTCCAGGCTTATCCACCAACGCGCCCCACCATCCCTCTCCGCGAACGCGGACCGGATCGGCCACCTTCTACGGACGCCCGGAGGCGCCCTGCCGCGGGCCAAAGCCCTGGGGCAGGCGGACAGAGATCTCTCCCACCCGCTGCCCGAGGGTGTTGAGCACGGGGGGCCTTCGGTGGGTCTCAAGCGCCGGGTCGTCCCCCCCCGGCAGCCCCAGCGCCGCCAGCACGGTCAGCATCGCGGCGCCCGGGGCGCGTCCGGAGCCGTCCTCCACCTTGACCGCGATCCCCAGCCCTGGGCCGGCTTCCCGGAGGCCCACGCACCACACGCCCTCCGCCCCGCCCTTGGCGATCAGGCGCGAGCCGTGCCGCGCGAGCAGCTCTGTGTTCACGTGGCCCTCTCCGGAGATCAGCCTGGGGTGCGCCGCCATGGCGGCGGCCAGCCGCTCCGCGGCCCGGGCTCGCCCAGGCTCAAGGCCGGTGCCGCTGCCCAGGCGGGCAAAGGCCGTCGCCATCCCCGCCAGCGGCAGCCCGAAGGTGGGCACCCCGCAGCCATCGGTGCCGAGCACCGGGCGGGCCCCGGCGCAGGCGGCCACCACGTCGGCGATCTCTCGCTGCAGAGGGTGCTCGGGATCCAGGTAGGTCTCCAGCGGCCAGCCACGGTGCACGGCCACCGCCAGCATGCCGGCGTGCTTGCCCGAACAGTTGTTGTGCAGCCGGACGGGCTCCTGCCCGCGTCGCACCAGATCCGCGGCGGCGCGACCGTCCTCGGGGGCGTGGATGCCGCAACGGAGCTGCGCGGGGTCCAGCCCCGCGCGCGCCAGAAGGCCCGCGGCCGCCGCGGTATGCTCCGCCGCTCCCCGGTGGGAGGCGCAGGCGATGGCCAGATGCGCGCTCTCCAAGCCCAGGGCATCCGCCGCCCCGGACTCCACGAGCGGCAGGGCCTGCACGGGTTTGGCCGAGGACCGCCAAAACGCGAAGCGCCAGGGGTCCCCGGCCCAGGCCACGAGCTCCCCCGCCGCCGAGCAGACGGCCACATGCACCCTGTGCTCGGACTCCAGCCACCCCGACCGCGTCACGCCCACCGTGGCAGCATCAGCCTGCCCCACCGTCGCTCCCCCCTCCAGGACCAGTCCCCGGCCAGCCCCATGCCGCCTGGGCCCAATCCCGCATGCGGACCAGGTAGCGTGAGGCGGCAGCCAGCACCGCGTCCCGCTCCCCGACGCGCGTCACGTTGCCCTCGAAGATCAGGGGCCCACGGTAGCCGGCGGCCGCCAGCTGGGCGAAGATGCGCGGCAGATCCAACTGCCCGTCGCCCGGGTTGACGTACCGTCTGCGCCCCGCCTCGTCGAAGGGTCGGCCGTCGTAGTCCCGCACATGAACGTTGCCCAGGCGCCCCGCCCAGCGCGGCGCATATTCCCCGAGCGTGATCTCCAACCCCTGGTGCCAGGCCAGGAACTCCAGGTCCAGGTTCACCCCCAGGGCGGACGAGGGGCCCTCGGCGCCCAGGACCCGCTCGGCGTGGTCCAGAGCCCGCTGCACGCCCTCCCACGGCACCGCGGCCTGGCAGGGCACCGTCTCCACGAGCAGACGCGTCCCCGCCGCCGACACGGCGGGCAAGAGCTCAACGAGGGCCTCAAGATTCCGCTCCAGGTTGCGGTCGGACCCGGGCAGATCCCAGAGGTGCACGTTCACCGCGGGCGCGCCGACCAGCCCGGCGATGCGCACGGCCTGCAGGGCGAGCGCCTGGCCGCGCCGCCTCTCCTCGGCCTCCGCGGAGCCCAGCAGCCCGCCGATGTGCTTGACCCCGTGCACCACCGCCACCGGCCGGCCCGCGGCGGCAAGCGTCCGGCCAGCGGCCTCCGGATCCTCCCAGTGCCCGAAGACGAGCACCTCGAAGATCTCGGCGCCCTCCAGGCGGCGCATGCCCTCGGCCACCGCCTCGGGGGCGGCGTACTCGGGAAAGCGGGAGAACGCACCGGTGGAAACCCCCACGGGCGGTCGCGCCGCTCCCGCCGCCACCCTAGGCTCGCCCCAGGGCGGCCTGCTGACCCAGGCCGAAGGCCGCGTGCAGGGCGCGCGCCGCGTGGTCCACGTGCTGCGCGCGCACCAGACAGCTGATCTTGATCTCGGAGGTGCTGATCATCTCGATGTTCACACCTGCGGAGGCCAGCGCACCGAACATGCGCGCCGCCACGCCGGGGTTCGAGGCCATACCGGCGCCCACCAGGGAGACCTTGCCGTACCCCTGCTCGGCGACCACGGCCGCGGCGCCCAGCTCACGGCCCGCGGCGCGGGCCATCTCCTCGGCGCTCGGCAGCTCGTCGCGGCTGACCGTGAAGGCGATGTCGTTCAGGCCGTCGCGGGGCTGGCTCTGGATGATCATGTCGACATTGACGTGCGCCTCGGCCAGCGCCGCGAAGACCCGGTGCGCCACGCCGGGCCGGTCGGCCACCCCCATCAGGGCCAGCTTGGCCACGTCGCGCTCTTGCGCGACGGCTCGCGCCAGCGCCCGCTCCTCCACCGCGTCCACCTCCGTGATGCATGTGCCCGGGCCCTCGGTGAACGTGGACTTGGCCACGATCGTCACGCGGTTCAGCAGGGCGCACTCCACCGCCCGGATCTGCAGCACCTGCGCCCCCAGGTGCGCCATCTCCATCATCTCTTCGTAGGAGATCAGCGGCAGCCGGCGCGCGTCGGGCACCACCCTGGGGTCGGCCGTGTACACCCCGTCCACATCGCTGTAGATCTCACAGCTGTCCGCCTTCAGGGCGGCCGCCAGGGCGACCGCCGTCGTGTCCGAACCGCCGCGGCCAAGCGTCGTGATCTCGGCGTCCGCCGACAGCCCCTGGAAGCCCGCCACGATCACCACCCGCCCATCCTCCAGTTCGCGGAGGATGCGGGAGGTATCGATGCGCACGATGCTCGCCTTGCGATGCACGCTGTCCGTCGCGACACCGGCCTGCCAGCCCGTGAGAGAGACCGCCGAACAGCCGAGCGCCTGCAAGGCGCTGGCCATGAGGGCGGCAGAGGCCTGCTCACCGGTGGCGAGCAGCATGTCCACCTCGCGGGCGACCGGACGCGCATTCAGTTGCCCCAGAAGCTCCAGAAGGTCGTCGGTCGCATCGCCCATGGCCGAGACGACCACCACCAGCCGACATCCCCGCTGGCGGTCGCGGGCCACCCGCTCAGCCACGCGCCGCACGTGCTCCATGGTCGCCAGGGAACTGCCCCCGAACTTCTGCACGATGAGTGCGTTGGCGCTCACAGGTCCTCGGGGGCCAAGCGCACCAAGGCACCCACCCCTGCCACCACCTCCAGGTGTCTCAGGCCCTCGATCGCATCCCGCATGCGGTCCTCGCGCGCGGCATGGGTCACCACGATCAACTCGGCCTGGTCGGGGTGGCTGCGCTGGGACACGGGCGACTGCAGCACCGACATGATGCTGACCTCCGCGTGCTCGAAGACGCTCGCGATCTTCGCCAGCACTCCGACGCGGTCCGCCACCAGAAGCCGCACGTAGAAGCGGGTCTGCAGGGCGTCCACCGGGTCGACCGGCCACTGGTGCAGGCAGGGACAGGACGTGCGCGCGCCGCCCCGATCCAGTCCGCGCACCGCCTCCAGGAGGTCTCCCAGGATGGCGCTGGCCGTCGGCAGGGCCCCGGCGCCACGCCCGTAGAACATCGCCTCCCCCACCGGGTCTCCCTGAACGTAGATGGCGTTGAAGGTGTCGTTCACGGCCGCCAGGGGGTGCCCCAGCGGGACGAACGTGGGGTGCACGCGCATGCTGATGCGCCCGGACTGCATGTCCGAGATGGCGAGCAGCTTGATCGTCCAGCCCATGCGCGCGGCGTGGGCGATGTCCTGCGCACTGATCGCGGCGATGCCCTGGCGGTAGACGTCCCCGGCCCGGCACATCGTGGAGTATGCCAGCGAGGACAGGATGCAGAGCTTGCGCGCGGCATCCACACCATCGATGTCCGCGCTGGGGTCCGCCTCCGCATACCCCAGGGCCTGGGCCTCGGCCAGCGCCTCCTCCTGGGAGAGGCCGTCCCGCGACATGCGCGTGAGGATATAGTTCGTGGTGCCGTTCAGGATGCCGGCCACACGGCGCACGCTGTTGGCGGCCAGGCTCGACTGCACCGCCCGCACGATGGGGATTCCGCCGCCCACCGAGGCCTCAAAGAACAGGTCCGCGCCGCCCTCGGCCGCGGCAGCCCAGACCTCGGGACCGTGCTCCGCCATGACGTCCTTGTTGGCGGTGACCACGTGCTTGCCCGCGCGCAACGCGCCGAGGATGCTCTGGAGCGCGACCCCGGTCCCGCCCATCACCTCGACCACGATGGCAATCTCCGGGTCCGTCAGGATGTCCCGGGGATCGGTCGTGAGAAGTCCCGCGGGTACGGCGACCGCGCGGGCGCGGGAGGGATCACGCACCAGGATCCGCGCCACGTCGATCCCGCGCCCGGCCTTGCGCTCGATGTCCGCGCGGTTGCGCTCCAGCACTTCGAGCACGCCAGATCCGACCGTGCCGAGGCCAAGCAGGCCAACCCGCACCGCGCGCGGCACGACCCGCACCCGACCCGGGGCGTCCTCACGCCCAGATCCGCCTGGGCTGTCCTCCAGACCCACCGCCTTGATCCCTCGTGCCATGCTCCTACTCCCAGTGGGCCCCGCGAAAGGCGCCGACCCGCCAGCATCGCGTCATTGTAGCACGGTGGGGTGGACAGGGGTGCAGCCGGCCGCGGCGGCCTGACCCGCCTGGGGCGCGGGAAACGGGGCACTCACTGCGGCGACAGCATGTGCGCGCGGTTGGCCAGGGGGCAGGGCAACGGACTCAGCCTTGCCCGCCCATCTCCGAGAGCAAGCGGAGCAAGCCCTGAGCGCACTGCAGGCAGAACGTGCCGAGGTGGCCCCACACCCGGCACGACCCGGTCGTCCGCCGAGGGTCTGACGACCTACCCCACTCTTTCTGGGGGGCCAGGCGCCGACCCACACCTCGAACCCCGCCAACCAGAAATGCCTCGCCCCCCACCGGAGACCTGCGGGAAACGTGCTGTGGACCACATGAGAGGGGTGCTTGGCGATTGACCGCGCCCATGACCCCATCGTTGCCAGGCGGCAGCCCGTGTGATGCGGCGCACGGATTGGCAGTCTGCGGAGCCCATTGCCGCAACTCCCTGTGCCACACAGCCTTGCTTACTCCCCCAAGGGCTACGCCGAACAGGGAAGGTCGATACCTGCGGCGTCAGCCCGCTACCGCCTCCCTTTTCAACGCCGCCGGCGTCGACCTCTCATGCGTCAGCACCGCGTGTCCATGGCACCACTTGCCAGCCGGCCCTGTCTATGGCATAATGTGCCAAGGGGTGCGACTATGGCACTATGGCCTCAATTCGTTTCGGTGCGCGGATCCTCGCCAGCCTCTTGGCCGTTGCAATATCCACAGTCGTTGTACAAGGGGCGTCTCCGAGGTCGGTGGAGGCCTGCAGTTTGCCAACAGTGTCTCCAACTGCAGACTGCCTTTCACCACACGCATACACGCAGCAGGCTGACTACGATACCCAATACGGCGTCTACTTCTCTTCGTACTATGTGAATGATATCTCTTCCGACTACGCCAATACCTCAGAAGACGGAGGCTCCTTCATCACAAAAGAGGAGTGGGAGTTGTTTTCTAGTTCACAGTGGATCGAGGCCGGAAGCATCACTGGCTATCTGTTAAGTTACGGTGCCTGGACAGGGAGCTTTGTGGGGGCGAACACCTGCAATTCGTCTGGGACCTGCTCATACCAAGCGTTTACTGCCGGCTCTGCGGATCCGACCGGTGTCCACGACTACGAGATTCAGTACGTCGGAAACAACGAGTGGGGGCCTATGTTGACTTGA
>JAKAUG010000372.1 GCA_021827805.1 Bacillota bacterium
CGAGGAAGAGGAAACGATCGAGGACGTTCTGGAGCCGTATCTTCTCCAGTTGGGCATGCTGCAGCGCACCCCGCGGGGCCGCGTGCTCACCGCGCGCGGCTGGACCCATCTCGGGTTGACCCCGCCGGAGGGACCGCGGGAGGGAGCGGTACCCCAGAGCCTTTTGGAGTGAGGACGGGGGCCGTGTCTGCCCTGGCCGGAACGCACCGCAAGATCCGGCGCTCGACGGCGGACGGCCCCCGTAAGGCGCGTGGAGACAACGAATGAAGACATGGGCGGAGGTGGCCGGGTGCTGCGCCCCCCTCGGGCGGGAAGGCCCGACGCCGCGCGGGTGGCGGAATTGGTGGCCCGTGCACAGGGAGGGGATCGGGAAGCCCGCGAGGAGCTCATCGCGCAGAGCACACCGCTGGTGCTGCGCGTGGGAGCCCGCCTGTGCGGCCGCTATCTGCGCATGGGTCAGGACGAGGAGGTCAGCGTCGGCCTGATCGCCGTCAACGAGGCGTTGGACCGCTACCGCGCGGACTCGGGCGTCACCTTTGGGACCTTCGCCGAGGTCGTGGTGCGTCGGCGGTTGATCGACCATCTGCGGCGCGAGTCCGCCCGCCGGGAGACCCCGTTCAGCGAGTTCCAGCAGGAGGATGAGGAGGGAGACCCCTGGAGCCCGCTGGAGTTCCGCCGGGCGCAGGAGCTGGACCAAGCGCGCCAGGAGGCACTGGACCGTCAGGCGGAGGTGGCCGACTTCCATCGGCTGCTCGGGCTGTATGGCATCTCCCTGCGGGACCTGGTGCGGCAGTGTCCGCGGCACCGGGACGCGCGCTCGCGCGCGGTGGAGGTGGCACGGGCTGTCGCCGGGCGCCCGGCCTGGACGGAATACCTCCGGCGCCACAAGGCCCTTCCCCTGCGCGAAATGGAGGCGGATCCCGCCCTGGGGGTCAGCCGCAAGACGCTCGAGCGGCAGCGCAAGTTCATCATCGCCGTCGCCGTGATCCTGATGGAGGGCCTGACCGGTCTCCAGGTCTATCTGCCCGGTGCGTGAGGGGGTGATGGGGATGGTCGGGGTGCGCCGCGGTTCGGTTCCTCGGGTGCCTGGTACGGTGCTGCAGGTGGCGCGCGGCCGCGCCGTGGTGCTGGCGGACGGCCGCTTCCTGCGCATGCGTGCCATGCCGGGCTGGGGGCCGGGTGAAGAGGTGTGGATTGCTCAGGCTGAGCCCACGCCGCTCTCTCGTCTCTGGCGACTGCGCCTCGCGGCGGTGGCCGCGGTCGCGGTGACGGCCGGCGGTGGGCTGGCCTGGACGGCGGTGGCGTCCGCCCAGGTGGCGGCGGTGGTCTCCCTGGACATCAATCCCAGCGTCGAGCTCAATGCGGGCGCCAACGGGGAGGTCCTGCGGGCCAAGCCCCTGGACCCCGACGGCGCGCGCCTGCTGGCGGCCACGACCGTCCGCGGGCTGCCCCTGAACCAGGCGATCGCGCGCCTGGTGACCGAGGCCGTGGTCCAGGGTTACCTGCCGTCCGCTTCGTCCGCGTCGGACCAGGCCACCGGCCTGGTGCTGGTCTCGGTGGCGCCGACGCGCGGCGCCGAGGTGCCCTCCGTCGTCCAGGCCCAGGTGCGGCAGGGGCAGCAGCAGGCACAGGGCATCCTCGCCAAGCGAGACGTGCCGGCACAGATCGATCTCGTCCAGGCAGGGGCCAAGACCCAGCAGGCCGCCGCCAGGGCGGGGCTGAGCACCGGCGCCTATGTGGTGGCCGAGGAGACCAACGGCGCGGGTGTTGACGCGCCCATGAGCACCTTCCGCGGACAGCCGCTCGGCAAGGCCCTGACCAAGGTGGGCATCCCGGCACAGGACGTCGCCCCGGTGGTTCAGGCCGCGACGATCGAACAGAACATGGCCTCCGATGACACGGTGTCGGCCAAGGCCAAGGCCGTGATCCAGGAGGCCAGCAAGGGTGCCTCCGATCAGAGCCTCCAGGCACTCCTCCATCAGGCCATGGCGGCCGCCGATGCGCGCGGGAAGGAGAAGGGGAAGGCGGCGCAGGCAGCGGGCCGCGATGGGGGTGACAAGGCCGGGGCCCAGCGCTCCTCCCAGAGCGCCTCTGATGGGGCGGCCAACGCCAAGGGCAGCTCCGCCGCCCTGGCACAGGCCAGCGCCACCCTCACCATCCCGCGGGGCAAGGAGCGCGGGGGCGGCCACGGGTCGAGCCAGGGGGGTGTGGGGATCGCCCTGAGCGGGACCCTCGCCGCGGGATCCGGAGGGACCAAGGACGGTGGCGACCAGCCATCGGCCAAGGGCAAGGGCGGTGGCGACAAGCCGGACGCCAAGAGCGGCGGCCACGGACAGACCAGGGGCCAGGGTCTGAGCGGTCTGCTCTCCGGACTCCGTCGCGGCAAGGGCTGAAGGTCCGGCGCGCCGCGCGGCCCGCATCCCCGGCCCGGCGCCGTCCGCCCGCTTTGGACGGGGTGCGGGCCCTCTGCTAGACTGCCCGTTGGCGGCCCGCAGCCCCGCCCATCGGGCCCCACCGGAGGCTGGGGCCTGTTGCGCACCGCGGACTTTGATTACGAATTGCCCCCAGAACGCATCGCGCAGGAGCCCCTGCCGGACCGCGCCGGGGCGCGCCTGCTGGTGCTGGAGCGCGTCTCCGGGACGATCCTCCATCGGGCCGTGCGCGAACTGGCCGAGCTGTTGAGCCCTGGCGATCTGCTGGTCCTCAACGACACGCGTGTGCTGCCCGCGCGCCTCTTTGGGCGACGCGCGACGGGCGGGCGCGTGGAGGTCCTGCTGCTGCATCGCCAGGAGCCCGCCACGGACGGCCCTGGGCAGGGATGGGTCGCCCTGGTGCGACCGGCGCGCCGCGTGCGCGCGGGAGAAGCGCTGGATCTCATCCCGCGCTCCGGCGGCGAGCCCGTCGCCGACCCGCCGCGGGTGCGGATTCTGGAACTGTTGGGTGAGGGACAGGTGCGGGTCTCGCTCGAACCGGGATCAACCGGGGACGTGCGGACGGTCCTGACCACCTGCGGGCAGATCCCATTGCCTCCATACATTCACACGCCGCTTGCCGATCCCGAGCGCTACCAGACCGTGTATGCTCGCCACGAAGGCGCGGTCGCGGCCCCCACGGCGGGGCTGCACCTCACGCCCGAACTCCTGGCGGGCCTCGCGGAGCGGGGGATCGCCCGCGCCTGCCTGACGCTGCACGTGGGGCTGGGGACGTTTCGGCCGGTGGCGGCGGAGGATCCACGGGAGCACCGCATGCACGCCGAATGGCTCGAGATCCCGCCCGCGACGGCGGAGGCCGTCGCACGGACGCGTCGTCAGGGCGGGCGTGTCGTGGCGGTCGGCACCACCGTGGTCGGAGCCCTGGAGAGCAGGGCCGCCGACGATGGCACGGTGCGTCCGGGCGGCGGGTGGACGGAGCTGTACCTGTTGCCCGGTTCGCGGTTCCGGGCCGTCGATGCCCTCTTCACGAACTTCCACCTGCCGCGGAGCACGCTGCTCATGCTGGTGGCGGCCTTCGCCGGACGGGAGCGGATCCTGGAGGCCTACCGGGAGGCCGTGGCACGGGAGTATCGTTTTTTCAGCTTCGGTGACGCGATGCTGATCCTGTGAGGGGGGACGGGGGTGCGCGCCCGGTTCTGGCTTGGGGCTGTGCTCCTGGCCACCGTCTTTGCCGTGTATGCCTACGGACGCGGCACGGCGGCGGTGGGACGCCCCGCGCCCGCCCTCAGCCTGACCGACGCTCAGGGTTCCATCCTCTCCCTCGCCGCCCTGCGCGGGCGGCCGGTGCTCCTGGACTTCTGGGCCAGTTGGTGCACGGTCTGCCAGCAGCAGGAACCCGCCCTGGAGACCTTCGCCCGGCGCTTCCAGGGCGAGGTCCATGTGCTTGGCGTGGACTGGCGGGAGCCGGCCCCAGAGCTCGCGGCCTGGGCGAAGACCTTCCATCTCACCTACCCGAACGTGCGCGACGGGGATGGCAGTGTGGCCCAGCGCTATGAGGTGCACGGCGTGCCGGAGCTGTGGTGGCTCGATGCGCGCGGCGTCGCCCGCCTGCATGTGGTCGGCCCGAGCGACTTCTCCCAACTCCAGGCGCAGTTGGCCCAGGTGTTGGGCCACGCGCTGGCGCCCGTGGCGCCCCTGGGCGGCGGCGATTTCGCCCAGGCTCTGGGTGTGACGCCGGGTCGCCTCTGGCTCGGGGCCTCGGGGCCAACGGGCGGCCTCTGGTCGCGGCCCCTGGCGGGAGGGGCCTGGCGGAACAGCGCGCTGCGGGGC
Source organism: Bacillota bacterium (assembly GCA_021827805.1). Taxonomy (GTDB): domain Bacteria; phylum Bacillota; class Sulfobacillia; order RBS10-35; family JAJYVN01; genus JAJZWQ01. The sequence continues at coordinate 4,263 of JAKAUG010000372.1, forward strand.
GGAGTGTTCCAGCTGGTCTCGGGCCAAGGCCAACTGCTCGCCCTCGGATCGGGGGGTTGGTCCCGCCGCGGCGCCGCGGGGAAGTGGAGCCCCTGGTTGACCGCCGCCGCGGGCCTTCCCACCGCACCGGCGGCGCTGGCCTATGACGGGACATCCTGGTGGGCCTTCGCGGGGGGGAGGCTCTGGAGCGCGCCCGGGCTGGGCGGCCCGTTCGCCAGGAGCGGCCGGAGCGCTCCGCTGCCAGCCGGGGCCGCGCCGCGCTCGCTGACGGTGGCTGACGGGTGGGTGGCGCTCTGCACCGACCGCGGCACGCTGCTTTCCGCCAACGGCGGCGCCAGTTGGCAGCTGGCGGCCTGGCAGCGTCCCGTGCTGGGTGCCTCGGAGTTCTCCTCGCCGATGCAGGAGCTCACGGGCCAGGTCCCACTCGACCCCGCGCAGGTGGCCCTTGGGGGGCCGACCTCCTGGCTGCTGGCCGGGCCCGGCGGTCTCTATGCGGCGTCCGCGGGGGGGGCCGCGCAGCGCCTGGGCGCCGCGCCCGCCCGCAGCTTTGTGGCCGTGGTGCGCGCCGGGGCGCGCCTGGAGGCGCTGGCCCCCGACGGCGATCTCTATGAGGCGCTGGCGCCGGGCGGGCCCTGGACGCGCGAGGGTGCGGCGGCATGAGGGGGTCGCGGCGCGGCTGGTTGTGGCTGATGATCCTGGGCGCCCTGGCAGCCACCCTTGCGCTCCTGGTGGCGCGCGGGCCGGACGCCTCGGCACTGGTCGGCCGCCAGGCTCCGGCGTTCGTCCTGCCGCGGTTGTCGGGTGGGGATGTCTCGCTCGGTCAGTTCCGGGGGCGGGACGTGGTCCTGCGCTTTGGCTCCGTGGCCTGCACGACATGCGATCCGGACTTCTCACGGCTCCTGGCCTGGCAACGGCAGGCCGGGCAGGGCCTCGAGGTTCTGGCGATCGAGGAGGGGCAGTCCGCGTCGGTGGTGCGTCTGGCCCTGGGCGGGACCTCGGCCGGCGTGCCGGTGCTGGTGGACGCTGAGGGCCAGGTGGCGGCCGAGTATGGGGTGCGGCGCCTGCCCGTCTTTGTGTTCATCGACCGTCAGGGTGTCGTGGTGGACCAGGCCGTGGTGGGCACGCGCACCGGACTCTGGAGCCAGGCGACCTGGGAGACGCACCTCGAGCGGCTGCGCGCGGCCGATGCCCGCACCGCCCCCGGGGGGGAGGGATAAGCGTGCGCAACGGCTGGGTGGTCGTGGCGGCAGCGGCGGTTGTCGCCCTGGGCATCGCGTTGGCCGGGGCACTCCGGCCTTTCGCCGGCCCGCTCACCCTGGAGCAGCAGGTCATGCGGGTGGCCGCGGACCTGCGCTGCCCGGTGTGCGCCGGCGAGTCCACGGCCAGCTCCAACTCCGCCGAGGCCATCGCCATGCGGGCCCAGATCGGCACGGACCTGGAGCACGGCATGACGCCGCGGCAGATCCGCCAAACGTACGTTGCCCAATACGGGACCTGGATCCTGTATCGGCCGCCGCACCGGGGGGCCAGCGAGCTCCTCTGGATCGTGCCGCTCTTGGCGCTGCCCGCCATCGGCGGGGTGCTGTGGCGCACGCTGGGGCGCGCGCCCAGGGAGCCCGAGGGCGCCGCCGCCGCCCCGGGGGTGGAGGCGCCCGACCTGGAGCGAGAACTGGAGCGATACCTGTGAGGCGTCGTTCCGGATCAACCCGCGGAGGAGGATCAAAGTGGCCACGTGGTCGCGTGGTACAATGGATGTGGTCTGCCCCAGACCGTGTCCGCCACCCGCGGGATGGGCGCGGGTGCGGCGTTTGGCCGCGCTCCGCGCTTGGCGCGCGTCCGCGAGACCCTGACGTGCAGGCCTCCGCGGCCACGGTTCGGGGCGGCCGCGGCCGCTCCATGGCATGGAGGGGTCGGTCCCGCGGGTCAGATCAGCGTGTCCGCCGCTCCCTGGCGAGGGAACGGCGGACGGGTGGCTCGTGCGCAACCTGGCCACATCACCCGTACGCCCGCGTCAAGAAGAGCTTGGGCAGGCCGCCCGTGGGAGGGCGGGGAGGGCTGAGCGGGCACGCGGGAGGCGCGGAATTGCCCGCGGTCTTGGCGGGGGAAGTACTGCCGTAACGGGCTCCAAGCGGAGGGGGTCCTGGAACCGTGTGGGTCGGTGTGGCCGGCTCCGTGCTTCTCTGGTTGGCCCTGGCGGCCGCACCGACGGCTGCGGCGCTGCTCTACCTGGGTGAACGTCTGGGCCGTCCGCCGTTGTTGGCCTGGGGCCGCCGCGCCTTCTGGGCCCTGGTGGTGCTGGTGCTGGGCGCGTCGGTCCTGCTCGACGGGGCGCTCGTGGGCGATGACTTCCGGCTGAGTTTTGTATACGGGCACAGCAGCGTGCAGACCCCACTGCTCTTCCGCCTGGCCGCGCTCTGGGGCGGGCAGCGCGGCTCGCTGCTCCTGTGGCTGACCCTGCTCTGCCTGTATGGGGCATACCTGTTGGCGTGGCCTCCGCGCGAGGGCCAGGAACTGCTGCCCTACGCCCTGGCCGTGATCGCCGGCAGCTCCACGGTCTTCGTGCTCCTGGTCGCCGCCGTCGCCTCCCCGTTTGCCCTTTTGCCCCCGGGCGCCGTCGACGGTGTGGGCCTGAACCGCCTGTTGCACAACGGGGCCTTTCTGCTGCATCCCGTCGTGATCTACCTCGGATTTGTGGGCTTCACCGTGCCCTTCGCCTTCGCCATGGCTGGGCTGTTGCGCGGCGAGACGGGGGACAACTGGATCCGCGTCACGCACCGCTGGGCCCTGACGGCCTGGGCGCTGCTCTCGGCCGGGATCCTGCTCGGCGCCCATTGGTCCTATCACGTGCTGGGCTGGGGCGGGTACTGGTCCTTCGATCCGGTCGAGAACGCGGCCCTGTTGCCCTGGCTGCTCGGCACGGCCTTCATCCACTCGGCGCTGGTGCAGGAGCGGCGGGGCCTGCTCAAGCTGTGGAACGCGTCCCTGGTCTCCGGCACGTACATCCTGACCCTTTTTGGCACCTTCCTCACGCGCAGCGGCATCGTGCAGTCGGTGCACACCTTCGCCGAGTCCTCGATCGGTGGATACCTGCTGGCGGCCTGCGGCCTGACGGTGGCCCTGGCGGTCTATCTCATCGGCTCCCGCCTGGAGCTCCTGGCGGACGAGCGGCGGATGGACAGCCTGGTCAGCAAGGAGGGCGCCTTCCTGCTGAACAACGTGGTGTTCCTGTCCCTGGCGCTCACGGTGCTCGTGGGCACGCTGGTCCCGGTGCTCTCCCCATACTTCGGTCCGGCCGTCAGCGTGGGCGCTCCGTACTTTGAGCGCGTGAGCGCCCCGCTCTTCACCGTGCTGCTCCTGCTGGCGGGCGTGGGGCCTCTGGTGGCCTGGCGGCGTGCGGGCGCGCCGGAGCTTGCGCGGCACTTGCTGGCGCCACTTCTCGCGGCCGCCGGTTTCGCCGCCGTGCTCGCGAGCCTCGGCCTGCGGCCGCTCACGGTGGTGGTGGGGCTTTCGTGTGCGTTCTTCGCGGTCGCCGCGGTCCTCTACGACTTCGGGTTGGGCGTCCAGGCCCGTCGGGCCATCCAGCCGGGGGGCGTGCTGGGCGCGGCCTGGCAGTTGGTGGCCCGCAACCCGCGCCGCTACGGGGGCTACCTGGTGCACGTGGCGATGGCCGTGATCGCCGCCGGGGTGGTGGGCAGCCAGGCCTTCCAGCGGCAGTATCAGGGCGTGACGCTGGCGGTGGGGCAGACGGCCCAGGTGGGGAACCTCGGTCTGACCTATGAGGGCCTCGGGACCGAGCCCGCGGGCGCGATGGTGGCGACCTATGCCCGGGTACAGATCTCCAGCGGAGACAGGACCGTGGCCGAGCTCCTCCCCGCCCTGGAACTTGGTGCGGACGCGGCGACCGAGGCTGGTCCCACCTTCGTCCCGGCGATTGCGGGCGGGCCGCTGCGGGATATCTACGTGGTCTTCATGGGATATACCGCCGACGGCGCCCTGGCTGGATTCAACGTCTTCGTGAACCCCCTGGTCCTCTGGATCTGGGTGGGGGGGGCGCTGTTGGTGGCGGGGGCGCTGTTCAGCCTCTGGCCACGCGCTCAGACGCTCGCCCGTCCGCGCAGCAGCCGCGTCTTCGGCCTGTGGTCCGAACTGGAGTATGACCACCGCATGGGCAAGGTGACCCTGGCCGACTACCAGACCCTGCGTGCCCGCTACGCGGCGGAGGCCTCCGAGGCCCTGCGGCGCGAGCGTGAGGACCGGGGGCACGTGCGGCTCGATCCCCGCACGGAGGCGGAGGTGGCAGGCCTGGCGCGCCAGATGCTCGCGGCCAGGCCCGGTTCGGGCGCGGAGGTGGGCGCACCTTGAGGCCGTGGGCGGTGTGCGGGATCCTGCTGGCGGCGCTGGCGCTGGGATCCGCTCCGGCCCTGGCCTCCTCCGGACTGGCCCCGGTCGAGAACATCACGGCCCCCCTGGTGGTGGACCGCCTCGTCCTCGTCGCGATACCGAGGCCTCCCGCCGCTCTTGATGTGGACGAACTCATCGATGGGTACAACGGATCCAGCCAGACGGTGCATGCGGTGAGCCTGGCCCTGCCGGCCGGGGCCGTCGGGGTGACCCCTGGGGCGGGGATCTCGGCGGCCGACTTCCGATACAGCGCGGAGACGGCCCACCTGGCGGTGAACCTTGCCCCCGGTCAGGCCCTGCATGTCTCCCTCAGCTACGTGCTGTCCTGGAACGGTGGTCGGCTCGGGGTGCCCGTCACCGCCCCCACGCTGCTTCTGACGGTGCTGCTGCCGCGCCCGCACTGGATCCTGCGGGCGCCGGGTTTCCGCTCCCTGCCGCCGCTCGTGCTGCCGGGCGGGCAGCAGATGGCGGCGTACGCCACCCTCACGCCCAGCGCGGGTGCCATGCTGACGCTCCACGTGCTTCCGGACCTCTGGACCCCAGCCCGGCGCTGGGTCGCCCTGGGGGTGGCCCTCGCGGCCGTGGCCGCGCTCGCGGTGCTCGCGAGCCGAGCGCTCGGCGCCTGGCGCCGACGCCGGCGGGAGCGCCGCGCTCGCCTGGTGCGGTCCCTCGCCTCCCTGGACGCGGCACTGGCCGCGGGCGCGCTCTCGGCGGAGGAGCACCGGGAGCGACGCAGGGGACTCGTCGACGCGTACCTGGTCCCGGCCCTCTCCCATCCCGCGGCGGAGCAGAGTCGTGGAGGCTGAACTGGCGCCGCTCCCCGTGGAGGGCTTCCGTTTCTCCGCGCGGCTGGGACCGGGCGGCGGAGGAGCCCGGCTCGGGCGGCTGCGCACGCCGCACGGCGATGTGGATACGCCGGCCTTCATGCCTGTGGGCACCCAGGCCAGCGTCAAGGGTCTGGCGCCCGACGAGGTGTGCGCCACGGGGGCCCAGATGCTGCTGGGGAACACCTATCACCTCTGGCTGCGCCCCGGAGAGGACGTGGTGGCCGCCCATGGCGGCCTGCATGTCTTCATGGGCTGGAGGGGACCGCTGCTCACGGACAGCGGCGGGTTCCAGGTCTTCAGCCTGGAGGACCTGCGCCGCGTGGACGACAGCGGGGTCACCTTCTCGAGCCACCTGGATGGCAGCAGGCGGCAGCTGACCCCAGAGGTGGCGGTCGCCGTCCAGGAGGCCCTGGGCCCGGACGTGGCGATGGTGCTCGACCAGTGCGTGCCCTATCCCTGCGAGGCCGAGCAGGCCAGGGACGCGGTGCGCCGCACCCTGCTCTGGGCCGAGCGCAGCCGCCTGGCGCACCGGCGCCCCCGGCAGGCGCAGTTCGGGATCGTGCAGGGCGGCGTGCACACGGCCCTGCGCGCATGGTGTACGCGGGAGTTGGTGGCCATGGACTTTGCCGGGTATGCCCTGGGGTCGCTGTCTGTGGGGGAACCTCTGTCGGAGATGTGCCGCGTGCTGGATGAGACGGTGGAACTGCTGCCGGCGTTCCGGCCGCGCTATCTGATGGGGATCGGTTCCCCGGACTATATCCTGGAGGCGGTCTGGCGGGGCATCGACCTGATGGACTCCGTGCTCCCGACCCGCACGGCGCGCACCGGCACGGCCCTGGTGCTGCCTGCGGGCCTTGTGCCCAGCGAGAGCGGGCTTGAGGTGCCGACCACGGACTTCCCGGAGGGACGGCGCGGGCGTCTGGTGGTCCGCAACGCGGCCTACGCCCGCGATCTGGCGCCGATCGACCCCACCTGCGGCTGCGCCTGCTGCCGGAACCACACGCGTTCCTACCTGCGGCATCTCTTCCGCGCGCGCGAGATGCTGGGGCCGCGGCTGCTGAGCGTGCACAATCTGCACACCCTGCAGCGCCTGATGCGCGCGCTCCGCGCCGCCATCGCCACCGGCACCCTCGCGGAGTTCCGCCAGCGCTTTTGGCGACAGGCCCAGCCCTGGGCGTTGGCCAACCGTGAGCCAGGGTCCTGAGGGCGGCGTTGCCCGTCCGTCGCCGAGCCGCTATGCTGGGGCTGCGGCCCAGCGGGGCCGCGCTTTGTGTGTCTTCCGCCGCCGCTGTCCCAGAGGGGAGAGGGATCGTGCCCACAGGGCATCCGTCGGACCCGAGCGCGGAACTGCGGGCGCGGGAGCGAGCGCTCTCGGACGCCGGGCGAGGTCAGGCCGTCGCCCGCCAGCATGAACGGGGGCGCCTCACGGCGCGCGAGCGGCTGGATCTGCTGCTGG
>JAKAUG010000392.1 GCA_021827805.1 Bacillota bacterium
CTTCCTGCCACGGGCAGGAGCTGCGGCGGCCACCTGGAGAATTGCGGTCGGGGGGCGAGGTCATGCACCGAATCTGGCTCGATTGCGACACCGGGGTGGACGACGCCCTGGCCCTGCTGCTGGCTCTGCGGGTCCGCGGTTGCCATGTGGCGGGGATCTCCACCGTGGCCGGCAACTGTCCCCTGGAGCAGGCCACGCGGAACACCCTGGGTCTGCTCGCGCTGGTCGGCTCCACCCGCATCGGTGTCCACCCCGGCGCCGCACGGGCCCTGGACGGCTCCGTGGGCGACGCCCGCCACGTGCACGGCTCCGACGGCCTCGGCGGCATGGCCCACCTGCTGCCGGAGGTGCGCCCGGACCCGCGGCGGGAGCCTGGACACACGGCCCTGGCGCGGGCTCTGCGCAGGCAACCCGGCCAGATCACGGTCGTGGCCACGGGGCCCCTCACGAACCTGGCCCTCCTGGCCCTGACCGACCCCCGGGCCCTGGACCTGGCCAGGGAGCTGGTGATCATGGGCGGGGCCATGCGGGCACCCGGGAATGTGGCCCCCACGGTGGAGTTCAACTTTGGCGCGGATCCGGACGCGGCGCGCCTGGTGCTGCGCGGCCCATGGAACCCTCGCCTCGTGGGGCTGGACGTCACGACCCAGGTACGGGCGGACGCCGCCCTGCGCGAGCGGGTGGCCCAGACCCCGCGCCTCGGCCCGCTGGCGGCGGGTGCTCTGGGAGCCTATGCCACCGCCTACAGTTCCCTCGGCGCCCCCCTGCACGATCCTCTTGCCATGGCGGCCGCCCTGGACCCCTCGCTCCTTGAGTGGGTGCAACTGCCGGTCGACGTGGAGATCCGGGGTGAGCTGACGCGCGGCGCGCTGGTGGCAGACCTGCGCGTGCTGGAACGTCCAGAGTTGGCCGAGGGCCGTCCCACAGCCAGGATCGCACGCGGTGTGGACGCCCCGCGCGCCCTGACCATGCTGTCCGAGGCCTGGTGCGCCAGGGATCCGGCGGCGGGCCAGCATCGCCCGCCGACCTGAGCGGGGGCCGCCCCCTCAGGTCGTGGGGCGCCAGAGGGCCGCGGGGTAGGGCACGTTGGCGACGGCTTCCAGGGGCAGGCGCTCGACGGCCCCCCGCCCGGCGGAGCGGTAGGCACCAAGCAGCAGTTCCAGCACCGCGCGGCCGTCCTCCCCGGTCTGCCGCGGGGGGCGGTCCTCGGCGATGGCGCTGACGAAATCCTGCAACTCGTGCGGGTAACCCTGCTGGTGGACTTCCTCGGGGAGGGCGAAGGACCAGCCGCGGGTCGAGCCCGCCTTCTCCACCGAGTAGCCGTAGCCCGCCTCGCTGTACACAAGGTTGCTCGAGCCCTGCAGCAGGTCCGCGTAGCCCACCCCCCCGGTCCCGTGGATCTCGGCCCGGTCGTCCATCCCGCCCGGCTTGGCCCAGGACTCCTCCGCCTGCGCCGTGACGAGTTCGCCGCTCGCGTCGGCGAACGTGACGAGGGCGAGCGCGTGGTCCTCCCCCTCCGTCCGCTCGCGGTGCATGTGCCGGTCGCAACGGCACAGAACCTCCACGGGCCGGTAGCGGGCACCCAGGACCCAGCGGAACCAGCCGAAGGCGTGGCAGCCCATGTCCATCAGGGCGCCGCCGCCGGAGCGGCGCACATCCCAAAACCAGGGCGAATGCGGGCCTGAGTGCTTCTCGGCCTGGCGCAGGTGATAGACCCGCCCGAAGGCCCCCTCGGCGGCCAGCTCCCGCAGCCGCTCATACTTGGGCGCAAAGCAGAGCTGCTCGCCATAGCCGAGCCACACCCCGGCCGCCCTCGCCGCGGCAATCATCGCGTCGGCCTCCTCCAGGGTCAGGGCCATGGGCTTCTCGACCAGCACGTGCTTGCGCGCGGCGATGGCCTCCATCGCCACATTGGCGTGCAGGTCGTTGGGGACCAGCACCAGGACGGCGTCCACGTCCTGGGCCTGGACCAGCGATCGCCAGTCCCGATCCCAGGCCGGGATCCCGTGCGCCTGGGCGAAGGCGGCGCCATGCTCTGGATCGCGTGAGGCCACACGGGTCACGCGCACCCCCCGCACCTCGCGCAGGGCCTGCAGGTGCACCCCCGCCACGAAGCCTGACCCGACGAGACCCAGACGCACCTCCCGAGCCATGCCGCACCTCCTCGAACCGGGCCGGGCCCTAGGCCCAGCCCTGTCTCCGCGCCCGGATCAGGATGCGTTCTCCCGCGGCCTGGCACAGGCGCGCCGCCGCCATGGGCTCCGCGACACCCGCGGGCGCACCGATGAGCAGCGCGCCTCGATACTCCAGGCCATGCAGGGCCCCCAGCCAGCCGACCAGGTCCAGCGCGCCCTCGCCGGGCAGCTGGGGCGTCCCATCCGCGGCGCGATCACGCAGGCGGCAGCCCAGTGGTAGATCGGCCAGGGGCCTGAGGTCCTCGCCGCACCACCGGGCGCTGTCCGCCACCACACCCACGCCCTGCGGGGCCACCTCGCGCGCCAGGGCCGCCGCCTCCGCCGGGCCAAGGCTCCCTTCCGACTCAAGCAGGAGCCGCACCCCCAGGGGTGCCGTCGCAGCCGCCACAGCCCTCAGGCGGTCCCGGCTCGGCAAGGGCCCGGCGGGCAGCCGGATCACGGCCGCCCCGTCACCGGCCCCAAACGCGGCCATGCCGCGCAGCACACGCAACAGCTCGTCCAGGCGCCGCACCTCTTGATCAAACGCCGCCGCCGCGCCCCCCAGGTCAACATCCAACTCGACGGCCGTCAGCACAAGCCCGACGTCCGCCAATAGCTGCGCCAGCCGCCTTCCCCCGCGTCGGCGCGCCAGGGCCTCCAGTTCCGCGCGCGGCGCGGAGAGCCCCCCGAGGCGCGACCCGGCGGCGGCGTCCACCAGCTGCTGCAGGTCCACATGCTGCAGGCCGTGATGATCCAAAGCCAGAAACATGCCATCCCACCCGTGGTGGTGCTTCCACGGCGCGAGGGCCGGTCCTGCGCCCACACGGTCTTCCAGGGTGTGGCAGCCGCTTCCCATGGTAGAATCACGCCCTGACGACCGGCTGAGACCGCCTCGTGTTGCCGCATCCCCGCGGGCGCGCGCGCCGCGGAGCGTGGCCGGGGCGCATGCCGGCGATCATCCACGCCGAGGGGGGAAGCCCGGCGGTCCGATGGCGGCAGTCCGGACTCCGGACAACGTCCTGGACCGGGGCAGCGCTCATGAGTGTCAGCGAGGGTTCGGTCCGCGGCGCATACTTCTCCCGCACAACCTACCAGGGAGGGCCCCTGCCGGATTGGGTCCAACTGCGGCAGAAGCTCCCGCGGCCACTCTGGCCCCTGGACCCGGCCCTGGAGGACACGTACTGGCTGGCATGGGAGACGGCCGTGGCCAACCTGCGCCGTCCCGCTGCCGGCCAGGCCCTGGTCGTGAACTACCTGGACAGCTGTGTCGAGGGCCGGCTCCGCTTGGCAGACACGGCATGGGCGACCATGTTCACGAATCTGGCCCACGGCCTGGTGCCCGGTGTGGAGATGCTGGACAACTTCTACCATGCCCAGCACCCGGATGGGGAGATATGCCAGGACCTGGAACCGAACGGCGAAGACCACGGCCCCTGGGTGAACCGCGAAGGGCGCCCGTTGTTCAGCCGGCGCAGTGGACGGGCCGTGCCGCTCGGGCGGGAGGCGCCGGTGCCCGCGCTGACCCTGGACGGGCTGAACCAGCCCCTGGCCGCATGGGCGGAGCGCGAGAGCTATCGGCAGACCGGGGACGCGTCGCGCGTGGCCGAGGTCTGGGAGCCCCTCTGGCACCAGCACCGCTCCATGGGCGAACTGTTGCGCCACGCCTCCGGGCTGATCGTGGCGGACTGGGCCGCCATGGAGAACAGCCCCCGCAACCCCGGGCTGTGCTGCGGCGTGGACGCCTCCAGCCAGCATGTGCTGTCCGCGCGCTGCCTGGCGGAACTGGCCCCGGTGGCGGCCCGCCAGGCGGAGGCCGCGGGCCAGGGACGGCGAGGGCTCGAACTGCGCCAGCAGGGGCTCGAGCTCGCGCGTGAAGCGGACGAACTGTCCGAGCGCATCCGGGCGCTGATGTGGGACGAGCAGGCGGGCTGGTTCTTCGACCTGCGCGCGGACGGCACCCGGCTGCCTGTGCCGACGATCGCCGCCGCCTGGACCCTGGTGGCGGGCGTGGCGAGCCCCGAGCAGGCCGCCCGCCTGGCAAACTGGCTGGAGGATCCGCGCGGCCTTGGCACACCCGCCGGGCCCGCCACGCTGGCCACCGCCTGGGAGGGGTTCGACCACCGCGGCGGCTTCTACCGCGGCGCGGTCTGGCCCACCCTGGTGCTGATGGTGTTGCGGGGCCTGCGCCGCTATGGCTACGGCGACCTGGCCCACCGCCTGGCGCTGGGGCACCTGGGTGCCCTGGCGCGCGTGATGGCGCGGACCGGGCAGATCTGGGAGAACTACGCCCCCAGCGGTGACGCGCCCGGGCGGCCGGCCCGGCCCGCGTTCGTTGGGCAGAGCGGCGTCGGGCCCATCACCATCCTGCTCGAGTTCGTTCTGGGGCTGTGGGCGAATGCGCCGCTGCGCCAACTGACCTGGGAGGTGCGCACGCAGGCCTTCGGGGGCTGCGAGCGCTACCGGCTGGGGGGCACCCGCGTGCAGATCCAGGCCCCGTCCCGCCCCTCGCTCGCCGACCCCCTGTGTGTCACCGTGGAGAGCGATCAGCCGATTCAGTTGCTGCTCAGCACCGGGGGTCGGCAGGCCACCTTCCGCGTGACTGGCCGCCAGGAGGTCGTGCTGTAGATGCCGACAGCTCGGGTGCCGCGCCTCATTGAGGTCGCATTCCCCGCGCACGAGGTGGGCGTGGCCGCCCGGCGTGAGAAGTCCCTCCGCCACGGACACCCGGCAACCCTGCACACCTGGTGGTCACGCAAGCCGCTGGGGGCCGCGCGCGCCGTGGTGCTCGCCTCGCTCTGGCCGGATCCGGCCCACCCCGACTGCCCCGCGGCCTTCCGCGAGGAGGTGGCCGCCTGCCTGCTGCCAGGCCAGGAGCCGGATCCGACTGCCCTGCGGCAGGCGGCCTCGGACTTTCTGGCCGGGTTCGCCCCCTGGGAGCGCTCGCGCTCCCGTTGGCACCAGGAGACCGCCCGGCGGCTCGTGGTGGCCGCAACCCGCGGGGGGCGGGAAGCACCCCTGGTCGTGGACCCCTTTGCCGGGGGCGGTTCGATCCCCCTGGAAGCGCGCCGCGTGGGCGCGTCGGTCTTCGCCTCGGACCTCAACCCCGTTGCCGTCCTGCTCTGCCGCACCCTGCTCCAGGAGATCCCCGCCGCCGGCCCGGGGCTGGGGCGCCTGATCCGCCAGGCCGGCGCCGACCTCCTGACCGCGGCGGGTCAAGCCCTGGGCGATCTCTATCCACGGGATGGCGCCGACGATCAACCCCTGACCTATCTCTGGGCCCGCACGGCCCGCTGCCCGGACTGCGGCGTCTGCTTCCCCCTGCTGAGCAAGTTGGTGCTGGAGGACACGCCCAGGCGGCGCGTGGGCCTGCTCCTGCGTCCAGAGCCGCCTGGCCTCGGGATCCACGTCGTTCCGCTGGAGCAGGCCGGTCCGGCACCGACCGTGCGTCGCAGCGAGGCCACCTGCCCCTGCTGCGGTCGGCGCCTCGGGTCCGCCGAGGTGCGGCGCCAGCTGGCCGCGCGCCGAGGGGGCGCCGCGGATGCGCAACTGCTGGCGGTCGTCACGGCGACGGCCGGGGGACGCAGGTATCGGGAGGCCACCGCGCTCGATCGGGAGGGGGCCGCGCGTGCCGCCCAGGCCCTCACGCACCTCAAGGCAAGCGATCCGGGCGCCGTGCCCGACGAACAGCTCCCGGCGGCGGGGACGCTGGGCTTCTCGGTGCGCGGCTTCGGCCTGGAGCGCTGGGGAGACCTGTTCCTCCCCCGCCAGGCTCTGGCCCTCGCCACCCTCGCGCGGCTCGTGCGCGGTGCCGAGGAGCACCTTCTCCAGGAGGGCGCGGCCGTGGCGGCGGCCCACGCCGCCGCCACCTGCCTGGCTCTGGCGGTGGACCGGCAGGCCGACTACTCGAGTTCGCTCTGCCGCTGGCACACCACACGTGCCCTGGTGAACAACACCTTCGGCCGGCAGGCCATCTCCATGGTCTGGGACTTCGCCGAGAGCCACCCCCTGGCCGCGGGATCGGGATCGCTGGCCGGGGCCATCTCCTGGATCGCGGAGGTCTGCGAGGCCCTGGAGGGCTCCCCGGGCGCCTCCACCCAGGTCCGGGCCGTCTCGGCCACTGCCCTGCCCCTGGAAACGGGCTCGGCGCAGGCCGTGGTCACCGATCCGCCCCACTACGACGCGGTCCCCTACGCGGACATCTCGGAGTTCTTCTACGTCTGGCTGCGGCGCTCGGCACGCGGGCTGCACCCGGACCTCCTGGACGAGCCGCTGGTGCCCAGGGACCGCGAGTGCGTACCAAGTCGGTCGGGGGGCCGGGGTGGGGCCCACTTCGAACAGATCCTGGCCGAGTCCCTGGGCGAGATCCGCCGCGTGCTGGACCCCCAGGGGGTGGCGGTGGTGATCTTCGCCCAGCGCTCCCAGGCCGGGTGGGTTGCCGCTGGCCGCGCCCTGTCCGCCGCCGGCCTGATGGTCACCGCCAGCTGGCCGGTGGCCACCGAGATGGGGGGCCGGCTGCGCGCGCGCAACTCCGCCGTGCTCACCACGACCATGCATCTGGTGTGCCGGCCCCGGGAGGGGCAGGCCGCCCCGGCGACGGAGGTGCACGCCGAGATCGCCCTGCGCGTCCAGGAGCGCTTGGCCCTGGCCTCGGGCGGTGCCCTCGGCGGCCTCGACGCCCAGGCTGTGGCCTGGGCCGCCGCCCTGGAGGCGTACACGCCCCACGGCGCGGTCCCCGGTCTTGGCCTTGACGAGGCCCTCGAGCACGCCTCAAGGGTGCTGGCCACCCTCGTCTCCGGCCCCCTGCTCTCTGGAGGCCTGGATCCGGCCGCGCTCCTGGCGGTGCGTTGGGCGGAAGGCGCCGACAACGGCCGTCTGCCACGGGAGCGGGCCCTGGAGCTGGCCGCGGAGTGCGGCGCCGCACTGCCTGATCTGGTGGCCGCGGGATCCTGGCGCGTGCTGGAGGACGGTCGCCTGACCCCCGCGCCGGCACTGGAGCACGCGCTCCGGCTCGGATCGGAGCCGGGATCCTCATCGCTCGACCGCCTGCACCAGGCCATGTCCGCCCTGGCCCAAGGGGGAACGGCGGGAATGGGCGGCTTTCTCGCCGACATCAGCGCGGACGACGGCCTGTGGGCCCTGGGGCAGGCTCTGCTGGCGCAGAGGTCCCTGGCGCCCGACGAGCAGCGCCTGCTGGCCGTGGTGCTGGGGCGGCGTGCCGAAGCTGGCCGCGGCCGGGGATGGGTTCAGAGGCTGGCCCCTCCAGGCGGGTGACTCGGCCAGCGTGTGGAGAACGGCTGCCTCCTGAGGGCCAGCCCGGCTAGCCAGGCTAGCCGTTCACTCGAACACAGAAGTATCCGAAGCTCCAGGCGGGCGAACCCTCGTGAAATCCCCTGCTCTTGGCCCAAGCCGCGACCCGCTTCACCTGCTGTGCTGTCGGGTGGCAGCCCGGTTGAATGTGCATGGAGCTGGCGGAGATGCGGGGAGCAGGCGCCGGAGTGTACCCGGGATGGCCGGGGGCAGCCACCGCCGCTCCCCCCATGGCCAGGCCGATCACGGCAACAACCGCGACAGGGACGAGAAGACGCATCCGCGGCCAGGGCATCCCAACCCCCCCGGACCCGCCGTGGAAACGGGCGGAACGCGAAGTACCCCAGGGATATCGTACCATCACCATCATACACACGCTCCGGCCGGTGGCAACAGGTTTGGTAAATCTTCCTCCATCTCAGTTCGGCAGTAGCTCGTGCGGTCAACCAGCCTCGTCGCGGCGCCTGGTCCGAGGCCACGGTCGATCGGGGGGGGAAGGCCAGGCTGGCTTGATGCACACCCGTGTCCCTTGGCGGCGGCCAGTCTCCGGCGCCCCAAGGAGCCGTGGATGATCACAGGTCCTGGGTTGACAAGCGGCGAGCGCGCGCGATGCTGGCGTCAGGGTGCCGGGGCTTGGCGGCGCGTTGGGACCCGCCGTTCTGGGTCGGCGACCGCGCATTCAGCGCAGGACCGGGAGTTGGTGTGCGAGACGACTGCGTTTGGTGATTTCATGCAGCCGGCAGCGTCCCAACGCGCGACCGTCCCGCTCGATGGGCAGATCCCATCGTCTTACCCAGTGCGCCCCGCCCGCGGGCTCCAGGCTCGGGTGGCTCAGGCCCCGCCCCGGAACGTCTCGTCGGCCTCCACCGCCCCGCGCGGCCGCTCACGACCGGGACGAACCATCGCGGCACGATGGCGGTGCACCATCGTCCACACCGTCTCCTCGCACCGGGCCCCGCCTGCCGGCACGTGGCCACAAGCCCACGGCTCATCAGGGGCGGCACTCGCCTACCCGGCCGGCCCCGTCGTCTCCCGCTCCACCAGTTCCAGGGTATGCATCCGGACCAAGTGGATCGGGCTTCCTCCCGTCCAACTGCTCGAGCAGCATCCCCATGGCCTCCGCACTGATCTCAGCCACAGGCTTGCGCAGCGTCGCGAGGCGCGGTCTCAGCAGACTGGCCACCGGGGCGTCGTCCCGTCCCGTCACGGACACCTCCCGCGGAACGCGGAGGCGAGCGTCCTGCAGCGCCTGGATGGCACCGGCCGCCATGAGGTCGTTGGCGCACATCAGCGCCGTGGGACGGGCCCGGCGCAGCAGTTGGCACGCCGAGGCGTACCGTTCCCCTTTTCATAGTCTTTCGTTTCCGACCGCCAGAGCGGCCAGTTTCCGACTCGAAGGTTCCTGCTTCACAGCAGCCGGTTTCACCAGGCAGTTCTCCTGGCCAGAGCCTTCTGCTCCACAGGCGTTTAGCGTCTCCGGGGAACTCCCGGCGACGAGCGACGCCAGGTTCCGCGCCGCGTTCAGGTCCCGGTCTATCTCCGCTCCACACGCTTCACACCGGAAGACCCGCTCCCCAAGTGGCATCTCGTCCTCATGCCTACAGTATACCACACTTATGGGTGCAAGTAGATGTAACTGGTCAACTGTTGCTACCCTCCCCCAATGACTGTTTACTGTGTCCACTGGCGGAGGGCGCCACGCGGGCTCGTC
Organism: Bacillota bacterium; assembly: GCA_021827805.1. Lineage (GTDB taxonomy): Bacteria > Bacillota > Sulfobacillia > RBS10-35 > JAJYVN01 > JAJZWQ01. Next base: position 9,193 of record JAKAUG010000392.1, read on the forward strand.
GCCGTTCCGGCCTCCAGGTCGCACCACTCAGCCCTGTCTCGCCGGACGCGTCCCGCGGCCGCCGCGATACCGTTCCGCTGTTCATGGTCTTTCGTGTCGGAACGCCTCAGCCGCCGGTCTCGGACCCAGAGGTTCCTGCTTCACAGCACCCGTTGCCGTGCGCCCCGGCATCGAGCCCCCCGGGTCCCGGATCGAGGACGCTCACCGGCCCCTCCCGCGCGGGCATGGGCCCCGCCACCTCGGTGGCGGACCGGATGGGAGGATGGCCGGCGCGGGCCGCGGGCCTCGAGCGCCGCGGCGGTCTGGCGACGCGCTCCCAGGAGGACCACGTCCGCCGGGACAGGGGCGCGGCGGCGTTCATCGGGGCCCAAGATGCTCAGGGCCCCGCCGTCCAGGCCTCTGGGACCGCCCGTCCCAGGGTCAGCCGTCGCGGCCAGGTCCAGCCGCGGCACCGTCGGCACGGCGCAGGGCGGCGCGGAGAACCCGTCCGTCGTACTTCGCGCGCAGGCCCTCGAGGGGGCTGCCGGCGCGCAACTCGCGCTCCAGCGCCGCACGGTCCCTGCTCTTGCCCCCGGGTGCGGGCGCCCTGCCCAGGCCCCCCGCACCGCGGGCGGCAGCCCCAGCCCCGTCCGGTCCGGTCGCCCCGGGGCCTGGCTCACCAGGTGCCTCACTCCGCACCTTCGCCGGAGGATGTCCCCGGATGCTCCTGGGCCCGGCCTCTGGGACGGAGCCCCCGTCTGTGGGCCTCCGCGGTGGATCCTGGTCCGCCGGGGCGGCGCCCGCAACGGCATCCGGGGTCTCGCCGGTCAGCAACCGCAGCCCCCGCGCCGTGGCGGCCGCATACGCGCCAGCCAAGCCATCGGCCAGGCTCTGACCACCCCGCCAGAAGGGCAGGTTCCCCAGGCGTCGCAGCAGGGCCGCCGACACGGGCGGCGGCTCGAGGTTCTCCAGAGGCAACTCGACCCCTGGCCCGCCCGCCCAAAAGGCCTGGGGGTCCCCCGGCAGCGGCTCGGCCTCCGCCAGGCCGACCTCTTCGCCCGCCACGCTGCCCGCCAGCAACTCCGCAAGCCCCTGGCGGCTGAGGCCGCGCAGCTGGAAGAGCAGGAAGGGGTCGCGGTCGAACTCCTCGCCGACCAGGTAATAGACCGCGGCGATGTGCTTGCACGGGTTGGACCAGTCCGGGCAGGAGCAGGCGGTCTCCATCTCGGCCATGCTGGCCGGGAACAGGCTGACCCCAGCGGCGGCAAAGACCTCCTCGACATCCTGGGGCATCTCGCCAGCCAGCAGCCGCGCCGCATAGGCCGCCTGGGCGGCGAGCGCGCGCCCGACCGCGGCCCACGAGTCCTCCGGCAGCGGCCGCACCGCGATGCGGACCGTGTAGGGCTTGGCGCGGGAGCCCTGCACCCGAGCCTGGATGATCCCGCCATCCACCTCCACGGACAGCACCTGGCCCCGCCGGGCATAGGAACGGCCGCGCGTCAGGCGGGCGCCCAGGCCCATGCGTTCCAGGGCCTGGATCCAGCGCCGCGCCCACCATGTTCGCCCCATCGCGCCGCGCTGGGACTGGGCACGGATGCCGCCTCTCGCCTCCCGCGGGTGGGAGGCTGGCGGGAACCCGCCATCCCACCCGTTCCCACCCCTTCCCGCCATGGCCCTCTCCCTTCTCCCGGCCCCCGCTGGCTGGGACGGGGCCACCCGGGCCCCACCCCCGGATCCCACCGGCCGTTCCGTCGGCGCCCGCCCCGGCCTCCCGG
>JAKAUG010000427.1 GCA_021827805.1 Bacillota bacterium
CCACCACCTGGCCTGTGGCGGGCTCCTGGGCGGCCGACGCGAGGGCAACCTCCGCGGGTGCCATGTCGCCGCCGGTCTGCTCCATCTCGACCGCCGCGGCTTCCGTTGCCTGCGTGGCCTCCTCCGCGGGCGGGGCGCTCTGCCCGAGGGTCTCGGTCTGGGTCAGGTCCTGGGACTCGGCCTCCACTCCCCGGGCGATGGCTGGCGTCGTCGCGCCGTCAACCAGCTCTGCCTCGGCCACCTCCCCCCTAGCCGGGTCGCCGGTGCTGTCTGGCTCCGGTGCGGCCTCCTGGGCCGACTGCAGCACCGCGTCCTGGGCGACCTCTCCCGTGGCCGCCGCCTCGGCCGCCTGCTGCGTCTGGTCGCCGCCCAGCCAAGCCTCAAGGCATCGCGCTGAGTGGGCGAGGACCCAGTCTCGGGCCTGGCCCTGCCAGAGGCCCTGGTGGTCCACGATCAGGCCGCGGGGCATGACGTGCAGTTCACCGGCCGGCCAGGCGGCACGGGCGCAAAGGACCGCCTCTTCGAGAGGAAAGAGCGTGTCGTCCGGGGAGCCCAGGATGGCAACGCGGCGGTCTTCCAAGAGATCGAGCATGCCCTCGGGGCGGAACCGCAGCAGGGCTTCCGCGGAGCGCAGCGGCACGTGGCGCCGCAGGGCCCTTTCGTCCGAGGCGAGGGACTCGAGCCAGCCCAGGTAGTTCGCCGAGGTGGGCAGCAGCGCCTGGTCGTCGGCGCCGAGCGCCGGAACATACTCGGCGAAGCCGTGGCGGGCGCGGTTGATGCGCTCCTGTGTGAGCCAGGACCGCCACCGACGCCAGGCCTCGGCGCGGCGCGCGCCCCGCAACCAGCGCGCGCCGTCACCCAGCGGGCAGACCGCCACGGCCCCGCGCACCCGCTGGTCGAGGGCGGCCACCTCGAGGGCCACGCCGCCGCCCAATCCGGCGCCCCACAGGGCCAGGCGGTCCGAGTCCACCTCCGGTTGGCTGGCCAGCCAACTCAGAGCCGACCGTACGTCCTCCACCTGCTGAGACGGGTCGATCTGACCACGTGGCTCGCCGGCACTGGCGCCCCAGCCCCGGTAATCGATGCGCAGCGTGGCGTATCCGGCATCCGCCAGCCGCTCGGCCAGGACCGGCAGCCCGACGGATTGCACCAGGGCCAGATCCGGGCACAGGACCAGGGCCGGCAGCACGCGGCCGGGGACCTGCTGCGGCACCACCAGCACACCCGAGACGCGGTGCCCTTCACTGGAAAACTGGACCTCACGGTTCACGGCGTGACCCCCCCTACCAAGGCGCTCTGGTGCTGCTTCCGGTCGCAGTGGGACAACCCTGTCCCCGCGCCCTGGGAGCCGTGCGTGTCTTCTCGCGCACGGGTTGCGGCGTTCGACGGCACCTGGGCGGACGAGGTGTCCGCCAGGACCGAACCCCCTGTGCCGCAGACAGGCCGACCCGCGGGGGGCTGTCGAAGAGGTGGCGTCACCGGCCCGCCCCACGTTGCCAGGACGGTGCGCGAGAGGACTCCTTGCCGCGCCACGCGAATGCCGCATCCGCGAGCAAGGAGGGAGTGCGTGGGCTCAGGTGGGACCCTCGGCCGTCCGCCGCAGGCCGCGGGAGAGGTCGGGGCGCTGGCCGCGGGGCAGGACCTGGGCCGGGAGCGGGCCCTGCTGGTCCGTGCGCGCCAGGGTGATGACGCGGCCTTCGCGGAACTGGTCTCGCCCCTGCTGCGCGGGGCCTTTCACCTCGCCGTGCGGCTGCTGGGTGACCGGGATCTGGCCGAGGATGTCACCCAGGAGGCGCTCGTCAAGGCGTGGGTGGGGGTGCGCCGCTTCCGCGGCGATGCCCGGTTTTCCACCTGGGTCTTCCGGATCGTGCACAACGCATCCACGGATGCGCTCCGGCAGCGGACACGCCGGCCGCGGTTGGTGGCGCATGAGTCGGCCGACGAGCGCGGCGCCGAAGAGCCTGTCTCCACGGCCCCGGGGCCTGAGGACCTCGCCGTGGTCCGCGAGGACCAGATCCGCCTGCGGCGGGCTCTGGACAGCCTGCCGGCGCCATGGCGCAGCGTGCTGCTGTTGAGGGACGTGCAGGACCGCTCCTATGAGGAGATCGCGGAGGTGACGGGCCAGCGGCTGGGGACCGTCAAGTCACGGCTGCATCGGGCGCGGGCCGCGCTGCGGGCGGCTGTTGACGCGGATGGGACGCTGGCGGGAACCATTCCGCCTGGGGAGCGTCCACAGGGCGGAGGGGGCGACAAACCATGACGGACATGCGCGAGGCTGGCGCCAATTCCCCTGGCTGCGCCAGTATCCGTCTGCAGATCGATGCCCTGGTGGATGACCGCCTCCCCGCCCGGGCGGCCCGGAGGGTGCAGGGGCATCTTGAGCACTGCTCCGCGTGCCGTGCGGAGCTGACGGCGCTGCGCGCGCTGCGCGCCGAGCTGGCAACGCTGCCCCTGGAGCCCCTGCCGGAGGGACTCCAGGCGTCGTTGGCGCGCCGGCTACGCGTGACCGCGCCCGCACCGCCACGCCGGCGATGGGCGCTCGCCTGCCTGCCCGTGGGGACCGCGCTGGCCGGTTTCCTGCTCGCGGCCGTGATGGCCTCCCCTGCGCTCCGCACTCAGGGGGCGGAGGCCCCGTCGAACAAGGCTGCGGTTGCCGCTGTGCTGGCTCCCTACAGGCCACCGTCGGTCGCCTCCTCTGGGGCCGCTGCCTCGGCGGCCGGCACCACCCCCCACAGCCTCAACGAGCCTGCCGCTGTGGCCTTCGCTGATGGCACCGCCAGCAAGCTTGGCACCCCGGCGCCCGCCGCCCTGGCGCTGACGATCCTCGTGCGGGATCCGGCGCAGGCCGTCCCGGGCCTCAGCGCGCTGGCTGCGGCGGACGGCGGACACGCGGTGAGCACCTTCCTCGGCTCCGGCGGGACCGGCAGCGGCCCACTGCCCGTTGCGACGCTCGAGGCCGTCGTCCCGGCGTCGACGGCTCAGGAGTATCCCTCCAAGGCTGCCGCGTATGGCACCGTCCTCGCCGCGGTCCAGGCCCCAGGAGCCAGCACCGGGGCATCGCCCGCGCCAGATGTCCACCTGCTGATCACCGTCCTCGAGCAGACGAGCCAGCCCTCGAGCCCTGCGCCCAGGCCATCCTGGAGCACGCGGGTGCTGCGGGGCGCGGCGCGGGATTGGCCGTGGGTGGGCGGGGCGGCGCTCCTGGCCCTCGCCGGTGGTTTGCTGCTGGGTGGCAGGCCCCGCGCGTAGGCGGCTGCGGCCGCGGCTCTGTGTGGTGTACGTTGGGGGCGGGGATCCGCCGGAACCCGGCGGGGCGGCTTGAGCCAAGGGCCGTGCCCCAGACAGCTGCGAAGGAGGAAATCGCCCTGCCTCCATCCGCGCAAAAGCAACAGATCGGCGGCCTGGGGGAGGCCGCGTCTGAGGCCAGGCTGGCCCTGGTGGACGGACACAGCCTCTTTCACCGCGCCTTCTTCGCCCTGCCGCCGCTCACCGCCCCGGACGGCCAGCCCACCGGTGCGCTCTACGGCTTCCTGACGATGTTGCTGCGCCTGCTGGAGGACGAACAGCCCTCGCACCTGGCGGTGGCCCTGGACCGTCCGGAGCCCACCTTCCGCCATACCCAGTTCTCCTCCTACAAGGCTCAGCGGGCGGAGATGCCCGACGAGTTGCGCAGCCAACTGCCCCTGCTGCGCGAACTCCTCGCGGCCCTGCGCATCCCGGTGCTGGAGCAGGCGGGGGCGGAGGCCGATGACCTGCTGGGTACCGTCGCCACGCGCGCTGCGGCCGCCGGACTGCCCGTGCTGCTCGTCACCGGGGACCGGGACGCGCTGCAACTGGTCTCCCCGCTGATCACGGTCCTGTACACCCGCCGCGGGCTGACCGAAATCGACCGCATGGATCCCCCGGCCGTCGAGGAGCGGTACGGCGTGCGGCCCGAGCAGATGGTGGACGTCAAGGCCCTGGTGGGGGACACCTCGGACAACTATCCCGGGGTGCCGACCGTGGGGGAGAAGACGGCCTGCCGGCTGGTGGCCGCCTTCGGCTCGGCGCCAGCCCTGCTCGCGCGGCTCGAGGAGGTGGGTCCTCCGCGCACGCAGCAGGCGCTGCGCGAGCACCAGGATGTGGTGCGACGCAACCTGCGCCTGGCCTCCATTGTGCGTGATCTGCCGCTCGCGCTTGAGCTGGAGGACCTGCGCCGGCAGCGGATTCCGGGGCTGGAGGCTGGAGCGCTGCTTGACCGCCTGGGCCTTGGTCGGCTGGGTGGGCGCCTGGGGGTGGCGGGGCCCGCCGAGCACGGGGAGGAGCCGGCCCAGGACCGGGCCGCCGCGGAGGCGTCCTCGGCACGGCAGGCGCGCGCGCGGCTGGATGTGCCCCCCGTTGAGCGGGTCGGCGCCGCCGAGTTCACGCGGGGCCTGGCGGCGCGGGAGGGCCTGGTGACGCTCGCCGAGGGGCGCGGGCCGGCCCAGGCCCTGGCGGCCTGGGTGGGGGAGCGGGTGCTCCTCTGGGACGGGCCTGGGGAGGCCCCCGCGCTCCCACCGCTGCCTCAGCTCGGTGCCCTGGAGACCAAGCCGCTGTGCCACCGGGCGCTCGCCGCCGGGGGCAGTTGGCGCACACCGGCGCTGGATGCGGCCCTGGGCGCCTACCTCCTGGAGCCGGAGCGCTCCACCTACACGCTGGAGGACCTCTGCCGCCGCCTGCAGCTCCAGGCGCCCGACCCCGGAAACCTGCCGCAGGCCGCGGCTGCGCTCGCCGCCCTGCGGGAGCCCCTGGAACAGGAGTTGCGCGAGCTCGGGCTCTGGAGCGTCTACAGCGAGATCGAGTTGCCCCTGGTGGGCGTGCTGGCGGCCATGGAGCGCGCGGGTGTGCTGGTGGACCGGCAGGCCCTGGCGGCCCTCGAGCGGGACTTCGCCGCGCGGCTGGCGGAGGTCGAGGCGGAGATCTACGAGCTGGGCGGGGAGAGCTTCAACATCAACTCCACCCAGCAGCTTGGGCGCATCCTCTTCGAGCGCCTGGGGCTGACGCCGCCCAAGCGAACCAAGACAGGGTTTTCCACGGACGCGGATGTGCTGGAGCAGTTGGCCACCCTGCACCCCCTGCCCGCGAAGGTGCTGACGCACCGCACTCTGCAGAAGCTGCAGTCCACGTACGTGCAGGCCCTGCCTGGGTATGTCGCCGCGGACGGCAGGGTGCATACCGACTTCCGGCAGACCGTGGCCGCCACTGGGCGGCTGGCCTCCAACAATCCCAACCTGCAGAACATCCCGGTGCGCGATGAGGTGGGCCGGCCCATCCGCCGCGTCTTCGTCGCCGCGCCCGGCTGCCGCCTCATCTCGGCTGACTATTCCCAGATCGAGCTGCGCGTGCTGGCCCACCTCTCGGGGGACCCCGGACTGCTGGCGGCCTTTGCGGCGGGCGGAGACATTCACCGCGCCACGGCGGCCGAGGTGTGGGGGGTGCCCGCGGTCGAGGTGACCCCGGCGCAGCGCAGCGCGGCCAAGGCGATCAACTTCGGCATCGTTTACGGGATCAGCGATTTCGGTCTGGCACGGCAACTCGGCTGCCCGGTCGCCGAGGCGCACCAGGTGATCACCCGCTACTTCCAGCGCTACCCCGGCGTGCGCGGATACATGGACGGGGTCGTCGAGGAGGCGCGCCGCACCGGCTTGGTGCGCACGATGTTCGGCCGCATCCGACGCCTGCCGGACATCACGCAGCGCAACTTCGCGCGCCGCTCCCTGGCGGAGCGCACCGCCATGAACTCGCCGGTGCAGGGAACCGCCGCCGACCTGATCAAGCGGGCCATGATCGCGGTGCACGCCGAACTCGAGCGGCGGGGCAGCGCCGCCAGGCTCATCCTGCAGGTGCATGACGAACTGGTGCTGGAGGCCCCCGAGGACGAGGCCGAGGAGACCGCGGCGCTGGTGGCGCGTGGGATGCGTGCGGCGGGCCGGCTTTCCGTGCCCCTGGAGGTGGACGTCCGCTCCGGGCCCAACTGGCTCGATCTGGCGCCGCAGAGCCTCTGACCCTGTGGGGGGCCCGTGGGATGCGGCGCGAGCAGGGGAGCGCATAAGGAGGCGGGAGCCCGGCCACGGGGGACGGCGCCTTCGGCGCGGGAGCCCGGCAGGCCAGGGCGCGGCACCGTGCCGGAATTGCCTGAGGTGGAGACGATCCGCAGGGGTTTGGAGCCGCACCTGGGGGGCCGGGTGCTGGAACGTGTCCGCATCCTGCATCCGCACGTGACCGGCCCCCGTCCAGGCCGGGACGTGGCCCGTGATCTCGCCGGGCGGCGCGTGATCCGCCTGTGGCGGCGGGGCAAATACCTGGTTCTGGATCTGGAGGGAACCGCCGCGCATCCCCGTCCGGCGCACCTGGTCTGCCACCTGCGCATGACCGGACGGCTGACCTACCTGGCCCCGGGCGCCCGCTGGCGGGAGGCCGCCGCGCACACGCACGCCGCCCTCCACCTCGAAGGGGGCGGGCGGGTGATGTTCCACGACGTGCGCAAGTTCGGCCGGCTGTTGCTCGTGCCACCCGGCGAGCTCTCCCCGCTGCTCCCGCGGGGCCGGGACCCTCTGGTGGACGGACTCGATGGCGCCGATCTGGCTCTGGCGCTTGCCGGGCGGAGATCCAGCCTGAAGGCGTTGCTGCTGCGCCAGGACCTGGTGGCGGGGCTGGGCAACATTTATGCCGATGAGGCCCTCCACCGCGCCGGCCTGCATCCCGCCCGCCGCGGCGGGAGCCTGGACGGCGCGGACTGCGCGCGCCTGGCCCTGGCCATCCACGAGGTGCTGGGTGAGGCCCTGGCCGCGGGCGGCACCACGCTGCTCGACTACCGGGACTCCGCTGGCCGGCCGGGCGGCTTCCGCGTGCGTCTGCGGGTCTACGGGCAGGCGGGGCGGAGCTGCCCCAGCTGCGGCGCCACGATCCAGGCGCGGCAACTGGCGGGCAGAACGACCGCCTTTTGTCCGCGCTGCCAGCCGGATTGTGTATAATTTCCCGCATGCAAAGCGTTGTGCTGGAGTTCGAGAACGAGCGTGCCCTGCAGGAGGCCCTGGTCCACATCTGGGAGCGCCTGGGTGTGAGCGGGGAACTCATGACCCAGCGGATGCCGGAGGGCCACTTCCGCATGGAGGTGGTCTCCGAGAAGCCGATTCGGGGCGCAACCCTGGAAAAGATCGGCGGCCGGGTGCTGGAGTAGGTCGGCGGGGCCCCCGCATCTCGTGGGGGCAGGTCCTGGCCTGGGATGGACCATGCCCATCGCCTGGGTGGCGGTGGGTTGGGAGGCGTGGGCGATGGCAGCGGTCGAGCAGTGGGAGACGGAGGCGCGCCGCCTTGGTCAGCGGCCCCTGGACGAGGTCGACCCGGAGGTGGCCGAGGCCATCGGTCTGGAGCGGGTCCGCCAGGCCGAGAAGCTGGGCCTGATCGCCTCCGAGAACCTGGTGAGCCGGGCGGTGCTGGAGGCTGAGGGCACCGTGCTCACCAACAAGTACGCGGAGGGTCTGCCCGGCGGCCGCTACTACGGGGGTTGCCAGTACGTGGACCAGATCGAGGAACTTGCGCGCACGCGGCTGTGCGCGCTCTATGGAGCGGAGCACGCCAACGTGCAGCCCCACTCCGGGGCCCAGGCGAACATGGCGGTGTACATGGCGCTCCTGCACCCCGGGGACACGGTGCTCTCGATGGACCTGGCCCACGGCGGCCACCTCACGCACGGTAGCGCGGTGAACTTCTCGGGGCAGCTGTACCGTTTCGTGCATTACGGCGTGAACCGCGAGACCGAGCGCATCGACCTCGATGAGGTGCGCGCGGTGGCGGAGCGTGAACGTCCCGCCCTGATCGTGGCGGGCGCCTCTTCCTACCCGCGGACCATCGACTTCGCCGGCCTGGCCGAGGTTGCCCGCGCGGTGAATGCCCTCTTCATGGTGGACATGGCCCACATCGCCGGCCTGGTGGCGGCCGGGGTGCACCCGAGCCCCGTGCCGCATGCGGATGTGGTGACGACCACGACGCACAAGACCCTGCGCGGACCGCGCGGCGGCGTGATCCTCTGCCGTGCCGCCCACGCCAAGGCCATCGACAAGGCGGTCTTCCCCGGCATCCAGGGCGGTCCGCTGATGCACGTCATCGCGGCGAAGGCGGTCTGTTTCCGGGAGGCCGCCGAGCCGGCCTTCGGCGCCTATCAGCGTCAGATCGTGGCCAATGCGCGGGCCCTGGCCGGGACGCTCGCGGCCCGCGGTTTCCGCCTGGTCTCCGGCGGCACGGATAACCACCTCTTCATCGTGGACCTGCGCTCCCAGGGCATCAGCGGCCGGCAGGCCGAGAGGGCCCTGGACGAGGCGGGCATCGTGGTCAACAAGCAGCTCATCCCCTTCGACCCCCTGCCACCGATGCGCACCAGCGGCATCCGTGTGGGCACCCCGGGCGTGAGCAGCCGCGGCATGGGCGAGGCGGAGATGACCGAGATCGGCAACATCATGGCGGATGTGCTGGGCGCAGTCGGCCGGGAGCGGGGCGGGGCGAGGTCGGGCACCGAGGGCACGACCCAGCGCGTGCGCGCTCTGACAGCGCGCTTTCCCGTGCGGGCCTAGGGATCCAGACGGGGAGGCGCGGGAGTGAGGAGAGCGCAAGAGCCCACCGGCGGTAAACGGCGACCATCGCTACCTGTGCGGGGGCCGCGAGCCTACCGCGCGCATCACATCGGCCCAGATCCGGTCACGCGGTGGCTCTGGGGCGGACTGGGGGTCTTCTTGGCGGGCATGCTGGCCCTGGCGGTCTGGGCCACGGGAACCCATCCCCAGCCACCGACACCGGACCTGCCCTACACCGGCCCGGTCGACGGGATCACCTGCGACGCGGCTGGGGGGACGCCGGCCCTGCAGTTCAACTTGCACCTGGACATTGTCATTGAGGGCAAGGCCATGAGCGTGCCCAGCGGCACGGGCAGCTACAACATTGGCGGGCAGCAGTGCCGCTACTGGCTCAACACCACGGACGCCACGGGGATCGTGCGTGTGGCCTCGCCGAGCAAGCGCCAGTTCACCCTGGGCAACTTCTTCGACATCTGGGGCCTGCCGCTGTCCGGGACCGATCTGGCAGGGCATGTGGCGGGTGCCGGGGAGTCCGTGCGGGCCTGGGTGAACGGCGCCCCATACACGGGCAACCCTGCGGACATCGTCCTGGCCCCGCATGACGAGATCGTGCTGGCCTACGGGCCGCCGTGGCCCACGCCCCCAGCGAGTTACACCTTCCCCAAGGGGCAGTAGCGGCGTGCTCGTCGTGGGCGTGACCGGGGGCATCGCTTCAGGCAAGAGCACCGCCGTGGACACCCTGGCCGCGCTGGGGGCCCCGGTGGTGCGCGCGGATGGGCTGGCCCGGCGGGTCGTGGAGCCGGGCCAGCCCGCGCATCGCGAGATCGCGGCGGCCTTTCCCGGGGTGCTGCGCGCAGACGGCACCCTGGACCGAGGGGCCCTGGGTCGCCGCATCTTTGCCGATCCCGAGGCCCGCCGCCGGCTGGAGGAGATCACGCACCCTCCGATCCGCGCCCTGCTGCTCGAATGGCTGGGGGAGCGGCGCAAACAGGGGGCTGCCGCGGTCGTCTGTGACATACCCCTGCTCTTTGAGGCGGGCTATCACCTGCCGGGGGGGCCGCTCGACCGCATCTGGGTGGTGTCGCTCGGGCCGGAGGAGCAGTTGCGGCGCGTCATGCTGCGGGACGGACTGGATGCGACCGCCGCCCGCCAGCGCCTGGCGGCCCAGTGGCCCCTGGCGGAGAAGGCGGCCCTGGCGGATCTGGTCCTGAACAACTCAGGCAGCCCGGCCGAACTCGAACGCCAGGTCCGAGCGGCCTGGGCCGCCGTGCGGGCGGAGGTGTGCGGCTGAACAGGCGCATCCTGGTCCGGGGCGCCTCCCTGCTGGGGCTCATGCTGGCGGCAGGGTGGGCCCTCTGGCAGGTGACCCTCTGGGCCTTCCCCTTCCCATACCGTGCTGAGGTGCTTGAGGCCGCCGCCACCAGTGGCCTCGACCCACGCCTCATCCTCGCCTTGGCGCGCGCCGAGAGCGGCTTCCGCCCGCAGGCGGTCTCCCGCGAGGGGGCGGTCGGCCTGTTGCAGGTCACGCCTACGACCGCCGCCTGGGTGGCATCCCAGCGGGGTCTGACCCCGCCGGGCGCCGAGATCCTGGCCGATCCGGGGTACAACCTGGAAACCGGCGCCTGGTATCTGGCATGGCTCCTTGGGCAGTTCCAGGGCCGCCTGGCGCCCGCCGTCGCCGCCTACAACGCAGGGAGCGCGCCGGTGCGCCGCTGGCTGGAGCAGGGCACCTGGGACGGCACCCCGGCGCTGGCCCGTCGCATCCCCTACCGCGAGACGCGCGTCTTCGTGCGTCGGGTGCTGGGCGGCTACGCCGTCTACCGGCACCTGTATCCGGGGCTGGGCTCACCCGGAGGGGGATTCTCCCTTCGACAGCCCCCTTCGCCTCCCATGCCGCCTGGCGCCGATCACGGAACCTGAACGCACCCACCATGGAGACTCTGCGCAGGTCTCTGGGGATCTTTCGCTCTCCGCGCATCCGGCTCGTCTCCTGGCCGCCCGTGGTCGGTGCCTGATGCGCTGGGGTCCTTCCGCCAGAGGTACGTTGTGGCGCGTTTCCTTACGGCGATGGGGCCTGCGCCCACTTGGGGCCAGCGCGTCAAAGGCTGGCGGCTCGGCTTGGCCGATGCGGCAAGTAGCTCTCGGGCGCCCCTTGCTGGACCGCGGCATGGCCGGTGCCGTGGCGGAACATCCGCGAGGACATCGCACCACCTCCAATTTGTGAACGAATGCCTATGCAAACTATTGGTGTGTGCTGAGGGTTGCATATGTCCTATCGAGCGGAATCCAGCCCGTCGGGGGGTCGCTGACGAGGGCTGTCGAACGGGCGGATCTG
>JAKAUG010000226.1:0-4467 GCA_021827805.1 Bacillota bacterium
CGGCGGCGCGCTCGACGCGGTGCTCGCGGCCCGCTTCGGCTCCACGCTTGCCACCGACGCCTACCTGACCGCCGCGCAGGCCTCGCTCACGCTCTTCGCCGCCGTGGGCGTCAGCATTACCACCGTCTTCATTCCCCTGTTCGCGGGCCTGCTGACGCGGCGGGGCCGCGGTGAGGCGGAGGCCTTCGCGGCGAATGTCAACGGCGTCCTCACGCTGATCGTGGGGCTGTTGATCGTGCTCCTGGAGGTGTTGGCCGGGCCGGCGCTGCGCCTGTACGTGGCCGATCCGACCCTGCGGGCCGCCGCGGTCCCGCTGGTGCGCATCATGGCGCCGCTCATCCTCTTCTACGCCTGGTCCGGGGTCGTCGGCGGCGTGCTCAATGTGCGCGGATTCTTCGGACCCAACGCCGGCATGGGCATCCCCCAGAATCTGGTGATCATCGCCGCCATCGTGCTGGGCACCCTCGGCGGCCGCCGCGACATCGCCCTGGTGGCGTGGGGGAGCCTGGTGGGGACCTTCACGACCTACCTGGTGCAGCTGCCGGCGCTGCGGCGCTCCCGCTTCCGGGTCCTCTGGCGGGTCAGGCTCAACGATCCGCTGCTTCTGCGCATGGGCCGGCTGGCCGTGCCGGCGGCCCTGACCGCCCTGGTGCAGCAGGTCGGGCTTCTGAGCAACTTCCTGTTCGGCTCCATGCTGAACCGCAGCGGGCTCATCAGCGACCTGATCTATGCCAGTCGCCTGCAGCTGTTGGCGTACTCCGTACTCGGGATGTCCGTGGCCACCGTGCTGTATCCGAACCTGTCCCGCGCCGCGGCCGCGGGGGACATGGGGATCTTCCGTGCCACGCTGATGCGCGGTCTGGGCCTGGTGAACTTTGTCACGCTGCCGGTGTCGGCGGGGCTCCTGTTTCTGCGTCTGCCGGCGGTGCACACGGTCTTCCAGCACGGCCAGTTCACCGCGGCGGACAGCGCCGAGACCGCCTGGGCGCTGCTCTTCCTGACCCTGGGTACGCCTGCCTTCGGCTGGCAGGACTACCTGAACCGCGGGTTCTTCGCCCTGCAGGACACCCGGACCCCGATGCTGGGCGCGGTCATCGCGGTCGCCGTGACGATCATGGCCGACCTTTGGCTCGTGCACACGCGCCTCGCGCTCGGTGGGTTGGCTCTGGGCATGGCGCTGGGCTGGGCCGCCGCGGTGGTGATGCTCACGATCCGCCTGCGCGCCCGACTCGGGCTGGTGGGCGGTAGGCAGGTCGTCGCGCGCGGCCTGCGCATGGCGCTGGCGGCCACGGCGGCCTTCGCCGCCGCGCGGGAACTGGTCGGTCCGCTCGTCCACCTCCTGGGTCCCCAGCACGACCTGTCGTGGGCTGTGGCCCTGGTCGCCGCGGGGTCCGTGGGCTCCGTGCTCTATGGGCTGGCCTGCTGGCTGCTCCGGGTGTCCGAGCTGCAGCGTGCGTGGTCGCTCGTGCGCGGCCGTTTGCATGCCCTGCACGCCAGAGGGTGACATCCACGGGGTACCCCGCAGCACAACCGATTCCTTTGAAGTCCACCGCTGCAGAACGCCGTTTGTTGGTGTAGAGTGAGCGGGATGAGCGAGTTGACGTCGCGGGGGCATGGGTTCACCCGTCCGTGGGGGACCCGGGGGACGGGGAGGACGGTCTTGGGCTGGCCTGAGTTTTCGCGGCTGAAATGGCTCACCTTCGTCGTGGCGGCGGTGGGGTTCACCCTGCTGCAGGACTTCTTGACACCCGCGCGCGGATGGATGCCCTCCCTCTGGCTGCGCGGCGGGGTCATGGTTGCCGCCATTCTCGCGTTTAACGAATACGCCTTCCGCCTCATTGGCCGCGCCAATCAGGCCGTCTCCGAGGAGCGGCGCCGACTGCACGCCCTGCATGAGATCAGCGAGAGCATCGCCTTCCTCCCGGCGCAGGAGCGCAATCTGGGGCCGAGCCTGGACGTGGTGCGGCGCCTGGGGCACGCGCACCTGGTCAGCTGGCTGGAACAGGGCAACGACGGCCGCTGGGTCTGCCGGGCCCACGCCGGAGACCGCCTGAGCACCTCCGACGGGCTTCTGGCGGGCGACTGCAGCGGTGGCCTGGCGGCGCGGGCCCTCATGCTGGGCCGCACGCTGGACGTGGAGGACACGCGGCGCCTGTCGGAAGAGGAGCGCGCGGCCATGCCGCTGGTGGCCCGCGAACATCTTGACGCGGCGGTGGCCGTTCCGGCGACCGCTCACGGACAGGCGCAGGGCGTGCTCCTCGTCGGCTGGCGGCACCCGCACCGTCTGGACGCGGCGGACCGCAGGTTCCTGGAGAACGCGGCGCGGCAGTTCGCGGTCGCGCGGGAGAACCTGCGGCTGTATGGGGAGACGCAGCGTCTGGGGGCCCTGGAGGAACGGGAGCGTCTGGCCCGGGATATGCACGACGGTCTGGCGCAGGCGCTGACCTACCTGAAGCTGAAGGCCGAAGGGGCCCTGGCCGCTCCCCGCCAGGAGCCCGAGCGCCTGCGGGCGGCGCTCGAGGCCATCCGCCAGGGCGCGGTCGCCGCGCAGGGGGATGTGCGCGAGACCATCCGCGGGCTCCGCTCCACGCACGGGGGGCCGTTCGGGGAGCGCCTGGCGGAGCAGTTGCACGCCTGGAGTCTGCTGAACGATATCCAGGTTGAGCTTGACGTGCCCTCCGGGGGGGTCCAGCTGCCCTGCGAGGCCGGCGATCAGGCGCTGCGCGTCGTCGGGGAGGCCCTGGCAAACGTGAGCAAGCATTCGGGAGCGCGTCGCGTGTGGGTCACGGTGCAAACCACGCCAGAGCATGTCCTGGTGAGCGTGGCGGATGACGGCCGGGGGTTCGATCCCGCCACCTCCGCCCGCCCGGGACACTTCGGGATGGAGATTCTCCGCGAGCGCGCCGCGGCGGTGGGAGGGGAAGTGTCGATCCAGGCGCGTCCGGACGGCGGCAGCGTGGTGACACTGCTGCTGCCCCAGTCCCAGAGGGAGCCCGTGACCGCGGGCGCCCCGCACTTGCTCTAATCCGTAGAGGAGGCTCGGGAATGCCGATCCGTGTGCTCTTGGCCGACGACCACGCCCTGGTGCGCCAGGGGATTCGAGAGCTGCTGTCCAGCCAAGCGGATTTCCTGGTGGTCGGGGAGGCGGCCACGGGCAACGAGGCGGTGCAGGCGGTCATGGATACGAGGCCGGACGTGGTGCTGATGGACATCCACATGCCGTCCGGTGACGGGCTGTGGGCCACCACGGAGATCGCGCGCGAGGTCCCGACCAGCCGTGTGCTGATCCTCACCGTTTCCACAGAGGATGACCACCTGCGGGAGAGCCTGCGCCGCGGCGCGGCCGGCTACGTGCTGAAGACCAGCCCCTCCGATTCTCTGTTCCAGGCCATCCGTGAGGTGGCGCGCGGAGAGACGACCGTGCCCGGCGCCATGGCGAGCCGCATCCTGGCGACCATGGGCCAGGCCCCCAGCCGCGGGGCGGGGCACGAGGCGGGTCTGTCGACGCGCGAGCAGGACGTGCTGCGCCTGCTCTCCAACGGGGCGACCAATCGTGAAATCGCCGAGTCCCTCGGCATCAGCGAGAACACCGTGAAGGCCCATCTCAAGAGCGTGCTGCGCAAGCTCGGCGTCTCCAACCGCGTCGAGGCGGCGGGCTGGGCGCTGCGGCACCTGGAGGGAGCCGGGCACGGGGTGGTGTGATCTCCGCGCCGCCGTCTGTTTGACACGCTGGGACGGCGTTCCTAGACTTGAGCGCATCCGGGGCTGCACGAGCGCCAGGGGGCGGGGTGCGGCCCGTTTGGCGGAGCGATGTCCCGCCCCCTGGGCCCCCCTTCCGCGGGTGGCGGGGTGGGCCGCGGGAGGTTGAAGGCCCTTGGAGGCCGCGCAACTGGAACCGAACTACGACCCCGGATCTGTGGAACCCCGGATCTACCAGAGATGGCTGGGTTCCGGGCTGTTCGCGGCACCCGAGGATCCGGGCCCCCGACCGCGGTTCGCCATCGTGATGCCGCCACCCAACGTCACCGGACGCCTGCACATGGGCCATGCCCTGGACAACACCCTGCAGGACATCTTTGTGCGCTGGCACCGCATGCTGGGACACGCCACGCTCTGGCTGCCCGGGACCGACCACGCGGGTATCGCCACCCAGGCCGTGGTGGAGCGGCGGCTGGCGGAAGAGGGGCTGGACCGCCGGAGCCTGGGGCGCGAGGCCTTCCTGGAGAGGGTCTGGGCCTGGAAGGCCGAGTACGAGGCCGGCATCAGCGAACAGCTGCGCCGGCTGGGATGCTCCTGCGACTGGCGGCGCCAGCGCTTCACACTGGATGCGGGCCTCTCGCACGCGGTGGAGGAGGTCTTCGTGCGCTACCACCGCGAGGGGCTGATCTACCGCGGCGCCTACATCGTCAACTGGTGCCCGGGCTGCGGTACGGCGATCTCCGATCTGGAGGTGGAGCACGACCCCGA
>JAKAUG010000226.1:4477-10849 GCA_021827805.1 Bacillota bacterium
ACCCCGAGCCCTCCTTCCTGTATCGGGTGCGCTATCCCCTGGTCGGCGGCGGCGAGGTCGTGGTGGCCACGGTGCGGCCGGAGACCATGCTGGGGGATGCCGCGGTGGCGGTGCATCCCGACGACGAGCGTTATCGTGGCCTGGTGGGCCGCCAGGCCGTCCTGCCGCTGATCGGACGGCTGCTCCCGGTGGTGGCCGACGCCCATGTGGACCCGAGCTTTGGCACCGGGGCCCTCAAGGTCACCCCGGCGCACGACGCCGACGACGCGGAGATCGCCATGCGCCACGGCCTCCCCTCCTTCATGGTCATCGGGCCCGACGGCCGGTTGACGTCCGCGGCCGGGGAGCGTTTTGCCGGGCTGGGGGTGGCTGAGGCTCGCGAGGCCGTGGTGGCCGCGCTCGAGGCCGCGGGTGCGCTGGTGGCGCGGGAGCCGTATGAGGCGGCGGTGGGCCGCTGCTCCCGCTGCGGCACGGTGGTCGAGCCGCTGATCTCGCGGCAGTGGTTTCTCCGCATGCGTGCTTTGGCGGACGCGGCCGCCGCGGCGGTCGAGGCCGGGGACGTCCGTTTCGTTCCGGAGGGCTTCACGCGCCTCTTTCTGCAGTGGATGGAGCAGGCGCACGACTGGTGCCTCAGCCGGCAGCTGTGGTGGGGACACCGCATCCCGGCCTACGAGTGCCAGAGGTGTGGCCATACGGTGGTGGACACCAGGGCGCCCGAGCGCTGCCCCGCGTGCGGCGCCGCCGACATTCCCCGGGACCCCGACGTGCTGGACACCTGGTTCAGCTCGGCCCTCTGGCCGTTCTCGACGCTGGGCTGGCCGGAGCGGAGCCCGGAGCTTGAGGCGTACTACCCCACCGACCTGCTGGTGACGGGCCGGGACATCCTGTTCTTCTGGGTGGCGCGGATGGTCTTCTCCGGGCTGCGCCTCACCGGGCAGCCCCCCTTTCGCACCGTGCTGCTGCATGGCCTGGTGCGCGATTCTCAGGGCCGCAAGATGAGCAAGTCCCTCGGCAACGGCATCGACCCCCTGGAGATGATGGACCGCTATGGCACCGACGCCCTCCGCCTGACCCTCACCGTGGGAGTGGCTCCGGGCAACGACATGCGCTTCTTACCCGAGAAGATCGAGGGCAGCCAGCGGTTCTGCAACAAGCTCTGGAATGCGGCGCGCTTCGTGTTGGGGGCGCTGGAGGACGGCGGGGGCGGTCCGGCCGCGCGGACGATGGCCGATCGCTGGATTCAGAGCCGTCTGGGCCGTGCCGCGCGGGAGGCCACGGCGGCGCTGGAGCGCCTGGATCCCGGCCTCGGCCTGGCCGGGCTGCAGTCCTTTGTGTGGGATGAGCTGTGCGACTGGTACCTGGAGGCCGCCAAGGTGGCCCTGGGGCAGGGCGGCGAGGCGGCGGCCTCCGCGCGCGCCACCCTGACCACCGTCCTGGACGCCGTGCTGCGGCTGCTGCATCCCTTCCTCCCCTTCGTCACGGAGGAGCTGTGGTCCCACCTGCCCGGGCGCTCCGAGCCCCTGCTGGCCGGCGCCGCCTGGCCCGTGGGGGCATCCTGGGAGGTCGACGAGGAGGCCGAGCAGACCTTCGGCCTGGTGCGGGACGACGAGGAGGCCGAGCATACCTTCGGCCTGGTGCGGGACGTGGTGAGCGGCGTGCGGTCCCTGCGGGCGGAACTGCGGGTCAACCCGGGTGCCCAGGTCGGGGTGCTGGTGCATGGCGGCGACACCGACCGGCGGCTTCAGGGTCAGCTGCCGCTGATCTCGACCCTGGCCAGGATCCGCGAACTGAGCTTCCGCGGGCCGGCCCCCGGCGAGGCTGGCGTCTCGGCCGTGGTGCCGGGCGGTGTCGAGGTGGTGCTGCTGGCGGATCAGGCCGTGGACCTGCCGGCGCAGCTGGCCCGACTGACGAAAGAACTTGAGGGCGTGGCGGCCGAACTGGTCCGCATCGAGCAGCGCCTCGGCACCCCGGCCTTTCGCGAGCGCGCCAGGCCGGAGGTCGTTCAGCGCGAACAGGAACGGCGTGGCGCCCTGGATGCCAGCCGGTCCCGCCTGCGGTCGCGTCTCTCGCAACTGCGGGCGGGCGACGGGGAGGATTCTGCAACCATATAATGGAACCACCCCTGATGGACCCACCGCTGGTCCTGGCATCCGCCTCTCCGCGGCGTGCGGCGCTCCTCGCGCAGCTGGGGCTGAGCTTCGAGGTGCTGCGTACCGACGTGGATGAGGATGGCGTCGGCCGCGGGCTGAAACCGCGGGCCCTGGCCGCGGCCCGCGCCGTGGCCAAGGCAGAGGCGGGGCTGGCGCTGCGTCCCGCGGCCCTGGTCCTGGGCGCCGACACCCTGGTGGTCGCCGGCCGCAGGATCCTTGGCAAACCGCGGGACGAGGCGGAGGCCCTGGAGATGCTCGGCATGCTCTCGGGCCGGAGCCATACAGTTTGGACGGCCGTGGCCCTCCTCAGGAGGGGAGACCGGGCGGTGGCTGTCGAATACGCACGTGTGATGTTCCGCCCTCTCGACGCGGAGGAGATGCGGGGCTACGCCTCGCTGCCGGAGGCCCGGGACAAGGCGGGGGCTTACGCCATCCAGGGCAGGGCCGCGGGCTTCGTGCGCCGCATCGAAGGCGAGTACACGACGATTGTCGGCTTGCCGCTCGGGCGTCTCAGCGTCATGCTGCGGCGGCTGACCGCGGGCCGCGAGGGCTGAACGGCGGAACGCGTGTGCCCGGGGGACGCGATGCCGAGGGAACGGGGCGAGACGACCGGCGCTCGGATCCAGGACTGGCCCGCGGCCGCCAGACCGCGCGAACGTCTCCTGCGACTCGGGGCCCACGCTCTGTCGGACGCGGAACTGGTGGCGCTCATCCTGCGGGACGGCCGCCCTGGGCGGACCGCGGTGATGTTGGGGCACCAGGTCCTGGCCCTCGCGGGCTCTGAGGGTGTGGCCCGGCTTGGGCGCATGGCGCCGGCCGAACTGGCCCAGGTCGACGGGATTGGCCCGGCGAAGGCGGCGGCCCTGCTGGCGGCCGTTGAACTGGGCAGACGAGCGGCCTCGCGTGCCGCTGGGTTGCCCCGCAGGCTCCGTGGCCCAGAGGACGCGGCCGATGTCCTGATGGGATCCCTCGGGCATCTGGAGCGGGAAGAGTTTGTGGTGCTGCTGCTGGATACCAAGCATGGGGTGCTGACCCAGGAGACGGTGGGCGTTGGTGGTCTGGACCAGGTGCCCGCGGACCCGCGCGAGGTGTTCCGCCAGGCGGTGCGCCAGGGAGCGGCGGCCGTCATCCTGGCTCACAACCACCCCAGCGGGGACCCCGGACCGAGTCGCCAGGACCTGGAGCTCACCGAACGCCTGATCCTGGCCGGGCGGCTGCTGGGAATCCCCGTGCTGGACCACCTGATCATCGGCCGAGGCCGCTACGTGAGCCTAGCCGCGGAGCGCCTGGTGACGTTCGAGGGTGAGCGCCCCGGCGCCGCGCCAACGTGAAGCAGGAGAGTGCGCGAACATGTGGAGCCTGTTGTCCCGGGACATGGGCATCGACCTCGGCACCGCCAACACCCTGGTCTATGTGCGGGGCAAGGGCATCGTGCTGCAGGAGCCATCGGTGGTTGCCATGAAGAGCGACACCAACCAGCCGGTGGCCGTGGGTCTGGATGCCAAGCGCATGATCGGCCGAACGCCGAGCAACATCCTGGCGATCCGGCCCATGAAGGACGGGGTCATCGCCGATTTCGACATCACGCAGACCATGCTGCGCCACTTCATCGGCAAGGCGTCCCGCACCTGGTCCCTCTTCCGGCCGCGGGTGGTCATCTGCGTCCCCTCGGGCGTCACCGCCGTCGAGCGCCGCGCCGTTGTGGACGCCGCGCTGCAGGCCGGAGCGCGTGACGCGTTCACGATCGACGAGCCGATGGCCGCGGCGATCGGTGCCGGGCTGCCGGTCCAGGAGCCCACCGGGAGCATGGTCGTGGATATCGGCGGCGGCACCACGGAGGTGGCCGTCATCTCGCTTGGCGGGGTCGTCACCCCACGGTCGATCCGGGTGGCCGGGGACGAGATGGACGTGGCCATCGCCAACTACGTCAAGCGCACGTACAATCTGGCCATCGGCGAGCGCACGGCCGAGGACGTGAAGATCGCCATCGGGTCGGCCTTCCCGGTGAGCGACGAAGCCAGCGTCGAGATCCGCGGCCGCGATCTGTTGACGGGCCTGCCCAAGAACCGCACCCTGACGGGCGCGGAGGTGCGTCAGGCGCTGCAGGAGCCCGTCAGCGCGATCATCGACGCCATCCGTTACACGCTGGAGTTCACACCCCCGGAGCTCGCCGCGGACATCATGGACCGCGGGATCATGATGACCGGCGGGGGAGCGCAACTCAAGGGCCTGGATCGCAAGGTGGCGGAGGAGACCGGCATGCCGGTCATGGTATCCGACGAGCCCCTGCTCTGTGTGGTCAAGGGCACCGGGCACATGGTGGAGGACCTGGAGAACCTCCGCCACGTGTTGCAGACTCCGCAGCGCATGCGTTAGAACGGGTGGCCGCGGCGCGGTGCCCCTTCCGGGCCGGGTCGCGACGGGGAAGGGGCGGCGCGGGTGCGTCACACCATGTTCGGGCGGGGCCTCTGGGTGCTGGCGCTGTGCGCGGCCACCCTGCTGGTCCTGGCCGGGGCGACCCCTCGGCCCGGCGCCCTGCGGGGCCCCTCTGTGGTCCTCCAGACCGTGCTGGCCCCGGTGGAACGGGCCACCGCGGCGGTTTGGCGGCAGGTGGCGGGCGCGGTCCACGGGGTGGTCTCGCTCTGGTCCCTGCGAGCCGACAATGCCCGGCTGCGGGCCGAGGTGGCCCAACTGCAGTACCAGCTGACGCGCCAGGCCGCCCTCCAGGCCCAGGTGCAGCAGCTCTCCACGCTTCTGCACCTGGGGAAGTTCGCGGCCCAGCAGGGCCTGGGGCCCGGGGTGCCAGCCCAGGTCATCGCGCGCAGTCCCAGCGGGTGGCTCGATGCCCTGGTCGTGGACCAGGGCACGCGGGCAGGGGTCACGGCGGGGATGGTGGCCGTGACCACCACCGGGCTCGTCGGCAGGGTCGAGCCGGGGGTGGGTCCCACCACGAGCCGGGTCATGCTGCTCACCAATCCGGACTTCGGCGTCGGGATCCAGGTGCAGCGGGCGAGTTCCCTCGAGCAGGGCGTGGCCGTGGGGCGCGTCGGAACATCGGAGCTCGTGGCCACGTTCTTCTCGCCCAAGGCCAATGTGCAGCCGGGTGACCTGCTCGTCACCTCGGGGCTGGCCACCCCCGGGGTCGGGGAGAGCTTCCCCGCGGGCCTGCCGGTGGGCACCGTGGTGCGGGTGAGCAGTGGCGATTTCGGCCTCGCCCGTCAGGCAGAGGTCGAACCCACCGCGAACCTGCAGAGCGTGAGCGCCGTGCTCCTGCTGCCGGCGGGCGGCGGCCCGTCGTGAGGTTGCTCGCCGCCCTGGTGGGACTGCTGCTCGTCCTGGGTCTCCAGGGTGCGCTCGGCCCGCACCTGACGATCATGGGCGTCGCCCCGGACCTGCCCCTGGCGGCGGTGTTGGCCGTGGCCCTGGCTCTGGGCCCCGTGCGCGGCGCCGTCGCCGGCCTGGTGGTGGGGGCCGCCCTTGACCTGGCGAACGACTCGCGCCTGGGCCTGTTCGCGCTGGCCATGGGGGCCGCGGGATGGTTCTGTGGAGAGGCCACGGTGAGGGTGGACGCGGCGCGCGGGGGTGTGCGCTGGGTGGTGACGACCATCGGCGCCCTGCTGCACGGAGCCGTGCTGGTGGGGGCCCTGGGACTTCTGGACCGCGGCGGCCTGGATGTCGCCGGTGCCGTGCGCCATGCGGTCCTGGCCGGGCTCTACGACGGGACGCTGGGGGCCCTGGCCTTCTGGCCGCGGGCCGCGCGCCTGCGGCGGCGAGGCGGCTACGGCGAGCATCACTGGATCTGATCCGTCCGAGGGGGGGCAGCGGTGGTCGGCTCGGTGCGGGAGCAGGATCTCTCTTACGTGCGGCGCAAGGTGCTGGCCGCGTGGATCCTGTTCGTCGCCCTCCTGGGCGTGGTGTTCTGGCGGCTCTGGCAGCTGCAGGTGGAGCGCGGCGCGTACTTCTACCAGCAGGCCCAGGCGGAGGCGCAGGTGCCCCTGATCCTACCCGCGCCGCGCGGCAAGATCCTGGACCGCAACGGGATCGTGCTGGCCGAGGATGTGCCCTCCTTTGCCGCCACCCTCTCCTACACCCCGCAGACACCCTCGGTCGCCGAGATCGACCTGCTGGCCAAGATCCTCGGCCTCAAGCCGGCGACGATCGCCCAGGCGGCCCAGACCCTGCGCCTGGGGCAGCCGTTCGCTCCGGTTGTCCTCAGGGCCGG
>JAKAUG010000376.1:0-4345 GCA_021827805.1 Bacillota bacterium
CAGGTTCCCCACGAAGTCTTCCTGCGGGAGCTGGAGCGGCTGGGAGGTCCCTCCGCCGAGCCGGGCGCAGTGGCCGTGGGCGCTCTGTTCATGCCCAACGGCGAAGCCGAGCGGACGGCCATGCGCGCGATGGTCGAACAGGCGCTGGGTGCCGAACATCTTGAGCGCATCTTCTGGCGGCCCGTGCCGCTCGATCTCTCGGTGCTCGGAGACCTCGCGCGGCGCAGCTGCCCGGTCATGGAGCATGTGCTTGTCCTCCGGCCCGCCGGGGATGACGCGGCGGCCTTCGAACGCCGCCTGTATCGCGCGCGGCGCCGTCTGGAGTATGCGTTGGCCCTGGCGGGGTGGGCCGAGCGGGACGACTGCTATGTCGCATCCCTGTCCGCCCGCACCCTGGTGTACAAGGGACTCATGATGGCGCGCCAGCTCGCCGCCTTCTATGGCGACCTTGCGGACCCGAGCTTCCGTACGGCCGCGGTGAGCTACCACCAGCGCTACAGCACGAACACCACGCCGACCTGGCGCCGCGCCCAGCCGTTCCGGCGGGTGGCCCACAACGGCGAGATCAACACGCTCAAGGGCAACGTGAACTGGATGCGGGCCCGGGAGCGCGACCTGCGCGCGGAGGTCTGGGAGGACCTCGGCGAGCGGTTGTGGCCGGTCATTGACCCGTTCACCTCGGATTCGGGCATGCTGGATAACGCCGTCGAGTTCTTCCATCTCTCAGGCCGCGATCTGCGCCACGTGATGATGATGCTCGTCCCGGAGGCCTGGGAGGGCATCGCCAACCTGCCGCACCATCGTCGGGACTTCTACCGCTACCACGCATGCCTGATGGAGCCGTGGGACGGCCCGGCCGCTCTTGTCTTCGGGGACGGCCAGACCTTCGGTGCGCTCTTGGATCGGAACGGCCTGCGCCCCATGCGCTATCTGCTCACCTCCGACGGTCTGGTGGTCGCGGGGTCGGAGATGGGCGTCGTCGACATCGACCCGGGCCGGGTGACGCACTACGGCAAGCTGGGTCCCGGGCAGGTCCTGGCGGTGGATCTGGCGGCTGGACGCATCCTGGAGTCGGACGACGTGAAGGAGGAGGTTTGCGGCAACCGGCCGTACGGCACGTGGCTGCAGGCCGGCCTGGTGCCCCTTTCCTCCGCACGCGCCGACGAGGCCGGGCCCGTTCTGGATGGGTCCGCCCTGCGGCGTCTGCAGCGCGCCTTCGCCTACACACATGAGGAAATGGTGACGGTCATCCGGCCCATGGCGGAGCACGGCAAGGAGGGCGTCGGCTCGATGGGCGACGACACGCCCCACGCCGTGCTCTCGCGCAAGCAGCGGCCGCTGTTCCACTACTTCAAGCAGCGCTTCGCCGAGGTGACCAACCCTCCCATCGATCACCTGCGCGAGGATATGGTCTTCTCCCTGCGGACGTTGCTTGGTCCGCGCGCCAATCCCCTTGAAGAGGGTCCCAGCCAGGCGCACCTCATCGAGATCCGCAGCCCGGTCCTCTTCGACGAGGATCTGGCGGCGATCCGCAGCCTGGGGGAGCGAGACGCCACCTTTCGCTGCGTGACGCTCGACACCGTGTTCGCGCGCTCCGACGGGCCCCGGGGACTGGGTGCCGCACTGGACGAGCTGTGCGCGCGGGCGGCCGAGGCGGTGGACGGCGGCACCGGCATCCTGGTGCTCAGCGACCGGGCGGTGGGGCCGGAGCGCGTGGCGATGCCCGCCCTGTTGGCCATGGGCGCGGTGCACCACCACCTGCTGCGCACGGGTCGGCGCATGCGCGCCAGCATCATCGTGGAGAGCGGTGAACCCCGCGAGATCCACCACCTGGCGACGCTCCTGGGGTACGGCGCCAACGCTGTCAATCCCTATCTCGTGCTGGCGACGATCGCCGACCTGGTGGCGCACCACCGCATCCAGAAGATCAACTCTGCCGAGGTGGCCCTGTCGGGCTGGCGGCACGCTGCGGAGGAAGGCCTCAAGAAGGTCATGTCCAAGATGGGCATCTCCGCCGTGGAGAGCTACACGGGCGCCCAGATCTTTGAGGCCGTGGGCGTTGCGGAGGACGTCATCGCCCGCGCCTTTCCGGACACGCCCTCGCGCTTTGGCGGCAGCGGCCTGGGGGAGTTCGCCGAACTCATGCTCTCCTGGCACGAGGCGGCGTTTCCAGAGGTGAGCGGCGACCCCCACCTGGTCGGCTTCTACCGCTTCCGGGCGGACGGGGAGGTCCACGAGTTCAGCCCCAGCCTGGTCGAGACGATGCATGCGGCGATCCGCGGCGAGGTGGTGGGTCCGGACGGTCCGGTGCCGCCCGCGGTCGCCGAGCGCTATCGGGTGTTCACGGAAGCCGCGGCGGCGGGCGGTCCGAGCCAGTTGCGTCATCTGCTTGAGTTTCAGTCGGACCGTGCGCCGGTCTCCGTGCAGGACGTGGAGGCGATCAGTGCGATCGTCTGGCGCTTCTCCACGGGGAACATGTCGCTTGGATCCCTCTCGCCGGAGGCGCACGAGACGCTCTCCATCGCCATGAACCGTCTGGGCGGGCGGTCCGGCTCGGGGGAGGGCGGGGAGGACCCGGTACGCTTCGGCACGGAGAAGAACAGTTCCATCAAGCAGGTGGCCTCCGGACGCTTCGGCGTCACGCCGGCCTATCTGGCTTCGGCGGCCGAACTGCAGATCAAGATGGCGCAGGGTTCCAAGCCTGGCGAGGGTGGGCAGATCCCCGGGCAGAAGGTGACCGAATACATCGCCCGCATCCGACACACCACGCCCGGGGTGGCGCTGATCTCACCGCCCCCCCACCATGACATCTACTCCATCGAGGACCTGGCGCAGCTGATCTATGACCTCAAGCAGGTCAACCCGCAGGCGGAGATCTCCGTCAAGCTGGTGGCGCAGAGCGGAGTGGGCATCATCGCCGCGGGGGTGGCCAAGGGCCACGCGGATATCGTCCTCATCAGTGGGCACTCCGGGGGGACCGGCAGCTCGCCCCTGAACTCCATCAAGAACGCGGGGTTGCCCTGGGAACTGGGCTTGGCCGAGACGCAGCAGACGCTGCTGGGTCACGGCCTGCGTGAGCGGGTGGCCCTGCGGGTCGACGGGGGGTTCCGCACCTGGCGGGACGTGGTGATCGCGGCGATGCTGGGGGCCGACCAGTTCAGCTTTGGCACCGCCGCCATGGTCTCCGAGGGCTGCACCATGATGCGGGTCTGCCACACCGACCGCTGCCCGGTGGGGGTCGCCACGCAGAACCCCATGTTGCGCAAGAAGTTCGTGGGCACTGCCGAGCACGTGGTGAACTATTTCCGCCTTGTGGCGCAGGAGGTCCGGGAGATCCTGGCCTCGCTGGGCTTCCGGCGGCTGGACGACGTCATCGGGCGTGTGGACCTGCTGCGGCAGGTCACCACCGGCAACCCCGCGGCGGACCGCCTGGACCTCAGTCCGCTGTTGGCCGTGCCGGAGGGCACCGAGGGTCTGCCGCGGCGGCACATGGGGGCCCGCAACCCGCTGCCGACGGAGAAGCGGCTGGACAGCGAGGTCGTGCGGCAGGTGGCGCCGCAGTTGGAGCACGGGGGGAGCGCGGCGCTCGAGACCCGCATCTGCAACAGCGACCGCACCGTTGGCGCCGCCCTGGCGTATGAGGTCGCTCGGCGGTACGGTGATGCGGGCCTGCCTCCGGAGACCATCCGCGTGACCTTCGAGGGAATCGCGGGCCAGTCGTTCGGGGCCTTTCTGCCGGCGGGGGTGACGTTCACCCTGGTGGGTCAGGCCAACGACTATGTGGGCAAGGGTCTGGCCGGCGGTGAACTGGTGATCCGCCCCGACCCACGTCTGCGCTCTCCCAGCCATGAGCATGTGCTGCTGGGCAACACGGTTCTCTACGGGGCAACCTCGGGGGTGCTGTACGCTGCCGGGCGCGCGGGAGAGCGCTTTGCGGTCCGGAACTCCGGGGCCACCGCCGTGGTGGAGGGCGTGGGCGATCACGGCTGCGAGTACATGACCGGCGGTACGGTGGTCATCCTGGGCCGCATCGGATACAACCTGGCCGCCGGCATGACAGGTGGCGAGATCTTCCTTCTGGATCTGGACGGTCACGTGGTCGACCGTTTCAATCCGCAGTTGGTGCACTTCACTCCCGTCCTGGACCAGGACTACGCTCGCCTGCGCAGCCTGCTGGAGGCCTACCAGGAGCGCACCGGCAGCGGCCGGGCCCAGATGGTGCTCGGCGACTGGGACATCTGGCGCGAGCGCTTCGTGCGTCTGGCGCCCAAGGACGAGGTCCGTCAGATCTCGTCCGCGGACGAGGGCGCCATCGTCGACTAGCGGCAGTTTCCGGGTTGACGGT
>JAKAUG010000376.1:4355-10593 GCA_021827805.1 Bacillota bacterium
GGCGTGCTGAGGCCGCGCGGACGGCGCCAGCCGTTGCCGCCGAAGACGGTGGGCACTAGCGGCAGTTTCCGGGTTAACGGTGCCCAATGTCCTGAGGCCTTGAGCCCGTTGAGGCTCACAATATCAGCATGTTACCTAACGGATTTTCGCTTCGGTCCGCAAGCCCTTCGCGCTCAAGGCGTCCAAGCGACCACTCCGAATAACTAGGAAACTGCCGCTAGGGGGGCCGAGCCCCGGGACGGGCCGGGAACCGCGCGGCCCGTCCCGGCCCGCTTGGCGGTGAACCTGGTGAGCTTGGCCGGACCGACCCGGCGGTCGTGGCCGAGGAGGTGCCGCTGGAACTGGACGCGAACGCGGACAGGCTGGCCGCGGGTCCCACCACCAGCCAGGCGGCGAGCGCCGCCCCGAGGCTCACCAGCCAGGGTCGCCACTTCGCCAAAGCGCGTAGCTCCCTTCGCCACCGATGATGCCGGCCTTTGCTGGAACGGGCCCGTACCCGGCCTGAGAGTTTGCTGAAACGGACGGCACGCGGCAGGCTCACGGCCGCCGGAGCGCCTCGACGGGTTCGAGCTCGGACGCCAGAAACGCCGGATAGGACCCGAAGACCAGGGCCACGCTCGCGGCGGCCCCCAGGGCCAGAGCCAGGGCTCCTGGGACGGGCACCGCCGCGATCCCCAGGTGGTGGAGCAGGCGCATGCCCCCGTAACCGCCGAGCCACCCGAGCAAACCCCCCGCCGTGCAGAGCACGACCGCCTCGATCAGGAACTGGTAGATGATCTCCACCTGCATGGCGCCGAGGGCCTTGCGGAGCCCGATCTCCACCGTGCGTTCGCGGACGGCGACCAGCATGATGTTCATCACCCCGATGCCACCCACGATCAGCGACACGGCGGCGATGGCCGCCAGCATCAACGACAGCGTGCGGTTGGCGGCGTCGGCGCGGTTGACCAGGGCGTCGAGACTCTAGATCGCACCGTTACGGCCGTGCCGCCGTGACCGGGCAGGACCAGCGACTGGCTTGGGCCGCCACTGGGGCCGGGCGGTCCGCCCCCCGGGCCGTGGGGGCCTCCCCCTGCCGGGCCATTGCCAGAGCCGGCGAGGTCGAAGCGCAGGGCCAGGAGGCGTTCGATCTGGAGGACGGCGGGGTCGACAGCGCCCTGGCTTGCCGCCTTCAGCCAGATGGCGCTCACCTCGGCCGTGTTGGTGAGGCGTTCCGCCGTGCTTTCGGGGATGAGCACGCTGTCGCCAAGGCCGGTGCCGATGCCGGCGGCCTGCCCGGCGCCGCCGGGGGAAGCTGCCGCAGAGGCGCTCCCCGAGGATCCGCTGTCACCGGACTGACCAGCAACGGAGCCGGAGCCGACAAGACTCCCACCTCCGGGGGCGAGCACGCCGATCACCCGGAAGCGGTTCTGGCCGATGTAGACGTCCTGGCCGACGGGGTCCAGGCTACCGAACAGGTCTTCCCGCGCCTGCGCGCCCAGCACGGCCACATCCAGGGCATCCTGTTGCTCCAGCCAGGAGAGGAAGCTCCCGAGTTCCATCCGTACGGGGTGGACGCCCTCCAGCGCCGGGGTCACTCCCAGCACCCCCGGGCTTGCCGAGGTGTTCGCGGAGGAGCGCCAGGTGACCGACTCGTTGACCCCCACGACGGGCACCGCCCCGACGATCCCTGGGACGTGGGCGACGAGATCCGCCGCCAGGTCCGCATGCAGAGGGGCCCAGGGGGTGTTGCTTTCCACCGTGATGATGTTCGTGCCCAGCCCCTCGAACTGCGCCGCGACGGCCTGCTTGGCACCCTCGCCGATCCCGAGCAGGCTGACGACGGACGCGACCCCGATGGCAACCCCCAGGACCGTCAGCAGCGAACGCACTCCGCCGGAGATCACGCCGCCGAGGGCCATCTCGACGCCCGCCCAGATACGGCCCGGCACCTGCCTCAGGCCCGGGGCCGGGCGGCGGTCCGGCCCCGGAGCCACCACTGCCATTGCGCTTGTCTGCACCGCTGCACCTCCCTTCCCCCCGGGGATGACTCACTTGGCAGTCGGCTGCGGCCCCGGCGGGGAGCCCCCTGCGCCGGCCGTCCTCGCGCTCTCGGAGCTGCCGCCGGGCTTGGTGGAAAGCGCCGCGGCGACAGCGTTGGCGATCTGACCGGTGCTGGCCCCCGTCACCACCGTCTGCCCGGGACTCAGGCCGGAGAGGATCTGGGCCTCGTCGGAATTGACCAGCCCCACCTTCACCGGCACCGTGGAGACCTGCCCGCCGGCGAGCACCTCGACCTCATCTCCCCCGGACTGCTGCAGCACGGCCTCGACCGGGACGAGCAGGGCGCCAACCGCCTGCGCGGTGATGATGTCGGCATCGGCGGTCATTCCGGGCAAGAGGTCTCCCTTGCCGTCCACGGCGATCGTCACGTCGAAGGTGGAAAGGCCGCTCCCGCTCTGACCGACGGTGTTGACGGCGGTGACCATTCCGGTGAACGTCTTGCCGCTGAGGCCGGGCGTTGTGATCTGTACGCTCTGGCCCTTCTTGACCTGCGTCACCTGCAACTCGCTCACCGGCAGGGTGAGGGTCATCTCGTCCGGGCTGTACACGCTGGCGATCTGCCCGTTGGCGCCGACCTGCTGCGCCGCCGCCACGTCGACCGCGGAGACGACGCCGGCGATCGGCGACCGGACGGTGAGCGCCGCCTGCTCCCGCTGCAACGTCGCAAGGGCGGCTTCGTCCTGCTGCAGCGCGAGTTGGTCACCGGCGATCGCGCTGGAGGCGCTCCCGCCGCCCAGTCGAAAGAGCGTCACGCCCTTTTGGACCCAGGCGTTCGGGACGGCATCCACCGCCTCGGCGGTGGCGTTGATGGGGCTGTGCACGACGGATTCGTCGCCGAAGCTCGTCACCTTGTATTCCTGGCGCAACGGGAGCCAAGTCCCGCCCGCCCGGATGTCCACCTGCCCCTGGTCGCCCGGTTGCAGCAGCCCCGGGTTGGCCAGCACCACCTGCGCCGGATACACCTCCGAAGTACCGTCGCTGGACGGGACGGCGTTCGCGCTGATCTGCTGCAGGGTGCCGTCCACCCAGCCGCTGAAGGCGTCGAAGTGGACGCGCGCCGCATCCCCTTCGGCGATGAGTCGCTTGTCGTATGGCACGAGATCGATGTCCATGACGACGGTATGGCTGTCCACGATCTTGGCAAGCACCTCTCCCGCCGTCACCGGCGCCCCCGCCGTCACATCCAGTTCGGTGATCCGTCCGGCCTGGGGTGCGGCCAGCGTCACACCATGCTCGGGGCTGACGTCCTGCGCCTGTCCCACAGAGGTCCCGGTGGCCGCCGCCAGCGTCTCCAGGTCGGCGTGGACTTTGAGCTGTGCCTGGGTGATCGACTGGCTGAGCTGAGGGTCCTCCATGACCGCGATCACCTGTTCGGCCTGCACCGTGTCGCCCTGATGAACGGAGACCTGCTCCACCTTGCCGGGTGCCGGCGCCGACAGAGTGACGGACTCGACCGGTTGTAAGGTGGCAGACCCAGAGACCTCGGCCTGGATCGAGCCCTGGGTGACCTGCGCCGTGGCGTACAGGGCCTCGTGGGACGTACCTCCCCGCGCCAGGTGCTGCCGGACCGCGAACACCCCCGCAGCCACCATGCCGAGGATGGCCAGCAGGGCCAGGATGCGCCTAACGACAGACATCGGGCATCGCCTCCCCGGTGGTCACCTCGGCCATCTCCGCCAGCAACGCGCCAGCATCGAGGGGCCGTTCCACCCGCTGCTCGCCGACAATGAGCCCGTCCCGCAGGGTGACGATGCGCCGCGCGTGACGGGCGATGTCCGGTTCGTGCGTCACCTGGACGATGGTCAGGCCCTGCCGGTTGAGCCGCTGGAAGATCTCCATGATGACCTCGCCGGTCCGGCTGTCCAGGGCGCCGGTGGGCTCGTCGGCGAGGATGATGTCCGGCTCGGCCACCAGGGCGCGGGCGATCGCGGCACGCTGCTGCTGGCCGCCGGACACCTGCGTGGGCCTGCGCAACGCCAACTGGCCGATGCCCACGGCCTCCAGCGCGCCGAGCGCGCGGCGGTGGCGCAGCCGTGCCCCCATGCCGCGGTAGACCAGGGGGAGCGCGACGTTCTGGATCAGCCTGAGGTGCGGCAGCAGGTGAAAGCCCTGAAAGACGAAGCCGATGCCGAGGTTGCGCTCGGCGGCGAGGCCGGCGCCCCCGAGCCGCGTCATCTCCCGGCCGCGCAGCCGGTAGGTGCCGGCGCTCGGGCGGTCCAGGAGTCCCACGATGTTCATCAGAGTGGACTTGCCCGACCCCGAGGCGCCCACGACGGACACGTACTCGCCGGTGCCGATCTCCAGGCTCACCCCGCGCAGAGCGACGGCCCTGGCCGAACCTGTTCCGTACTGCTTCTCGATTCCGCGTAACTCCACCAGGGCCAAGGCGGCATCCCCCCGGCGTCGCGGCGCCCGGGGGGTGGTCATCCCGCCGGGCCATCGAGTGCAGCATGGCGGAGCACCCTGTAGTGCCCCCGAGATGTCACTGAGAGATTGCTGAGACGGGATCGCCCTGGCCGGGTTCTCAGGCACTTCCCGCGCCGTCCAGGCGCAGAGGCTGAACTCATCAATGGCCGGCGGGCCCGGGGCGGGCCACCGTCGCGCCGCGGCCTCGGCCGCCAGGAGGGGGTGTCCGGTGGTGCGCAAGCAGGCCAGAAGGTGGCGTTCGGCCGGCGCTGGCGGGAAGAGGCCCTCCAGGGTCAGGTGCAGGGTGCGGACCCGCAGGGGCAGCGCGCTCCGCACCAGTCGGCGCCGCACGTGTTGTTCGGCGTAGGCCGACACTGTGAGCAGGTACCAAGCGGCCGCGGCACCCGAGTGCCCCCTCCATCAATCGTACCATCGGGCCTGGGCAGCGAAGAGGTGGGCGTACTCGCCCCCTTGCTCTCAGCCATGTCTCAGCTCGGGAACTTGCGGCTAAACTAGCCAGCCCGCCCCCGCCAGACGCCGAGGCGGACGGACACGGCGGATGCGAGCCCCCTGGGACCCGCATCCGCCGCTTGCTGGGCGTTCTCCCGTTATGGAGAACCTGCGCAAGTCTAAGCATTGCTGCCGTGCGTAGGTCTCTTGGGATTGTTCGCGCTCCGCGCGGTTTGCCTGTGTCCATCCCGCCCGTGGGACGGGGCTTGCCATGCTGGAGCCCTGCCGCTGGCGGTACGCGCCTTGTGGCGAGTTTCCTTACGGCGATGGGGCCTGTGCCCATTTGGAGCCACCGCGCCATACGCTGGCGTCTCAGCTTAGCCGATGCAACAAGTAGCTCTCGGGCGCCGCTTGCTGGACCGCCGCTTATGCCCGGTGCCGTGGCGCCCTGCGTAAACCGGCGAGTGATTGCAGACGAACAGCCATCTCTTGGCGTGATGTTCACAGATCCTTCACCACCACCCTGTACATTGAGTCGGAGCGTGCCGGCCCTCCGCCGACCGCCCGGGGGGGATGGGCCAATTGCGTTCTCGCCCGGCGATCCGCCGCAGGCGTCACGTTCGGCTCCGCTCGCTCCTGGTGCTGCTCCCGATCCTGCTGGGACTGCTCGGAGCCAGCGGCTGGTCCGCCGCGCACGGGCGGGGACCGGTGTTCCGCGGGCTGGCGGCCCTCCGGAGGGCCCTGCCGGCATGGCTCGGTCCCAGTTGGACGAGCTACGGAGGCGGGCCCTCCCACACCTTCGCCGTCCTCCCCTCAGCGTTGACCCCGACCAGCGTGGCCCACCTGGCCCCGGCGTGGCACGTCAGGGCGGACGGGGAGGTGGAGGGCGATCCCGTCCTCGCTGGGGGACGGGTCTTTTTCGGTTCCTTCCAGGGAACGCTGTATGCGGCGGACGCCTCCAGCGGCCAGGTGCTCTGGCAGCGCAGGCTGGACGGCACACCCCTGGACGGTGGGCCCCTGGAGGACCAGGGGCGCCTGTATGTCTCGACCTCCGGCGGGAGGATGTTCTCCCTGGACCCCCGGAACGGGCGCACGCTCTGGGAGTCCGCGCCCCTGTTCACGGGCGTGGACGATGCCGTGCGGGCGTCGCCGGAGCTCTGGCAGGGCATCCTCTACCAGAGCCTGGGTGGCCAGGGCGACAGCCAGGGCGAGCAGGGCGGGGTCGTGGCTGTGGACGAGAGGACCGGCCGGATCCTCTGGCGCACGCTGCTGGTCCACTACGTCGGCGGCGGGGCCGCCGTCTTTGGCCCTCCGGTCGTGATCCCGCAACTCGGGGAAC
>JAKAUG010000095.1 GCA_021827805.1 Bacillota bacterium
CCTGCATCCCTTCACCGTGCCCGCCTTCCCGGTCCTTCGCTCCTGGCTGCCCACCGTGCTCTTCGGGTCTCCCGGGCGGGGGATGGCCGTGTTGGAGACCCACTCGTTGGGGGGCCTCTCCCCTGACCTGTGTCTGGGGGGCGATGCGCGCTTTGTGCGCAGTGTGGGCGCTCTGGCGCTGGCGGTCTGCGCGCGGGGCGGCTTCGCCCCTGGGTTGGCCTCTGTTCGCCACGGCGTCGTGATGGCGGAATGGGTTTCTTCGGCGGATCCGCGGGTGCGGGAGGAACTGGCGCGCCTGGCCGAGGGGATGCCCCCCAGCTGTCGGCAGGTGGCACCGCCGTCGGAGGACGCTGATCTTGAGGCCCTGTTGGGCCTCTGCGTCGATGTGGTGGTCCGCGCCTGCCTGGAGGTTCGCCGGCACGCCCTGGGACGAACACTGCGCGCCAGCGATCCGGCCGAGCGGTGGCTGCTCAGCCTGCTGCATTCCGTGCCCCTGGCCCTGCGGCCCGTCCGCGAACTGGAGGAGCAGATCCGTGGCTGGACCGCGGAGGGGGTGGAGGAGCCGGCTCCCCGGGTGCAGTTGGTGCTGCGGCTGGACGATCCGCTGGAGGTGGAACCCAGCGCGGATCCCGGTCCAGGGTCCTCCCAGCCGCGGGAGGACCGGCCCGAGGTGGTGGCCAGTTGCCCGCTCACGGTCCTGGTCCAGACACTCGATGTCTCTGGAGTACCGGGCAGCCAGGTCCCCCTTGCTGAGCTGTTCGGGCCCAGGACCCCGGCAGGGCTCGCCAGGCTCCGCCAGCCCGCGCTTGAGGCGCTGCGGGCCGCCGCCCGCGTCTTTGCTCCGCTCGCCGCCCTGGTGCGGGATCCGGCCCAACCCTTTCTGGGGCTCTCCGCGGAGGAGGCGCTCACGTTCGCGGGTTCGCCCGCCCAGGCCCTGGCGTCTGACGGGATCGAGGTGCTGATGCCGGAGTGGTGGTCGGCGGCGCCGGCTGTGCCCACGGCCTGCCTGCGGGTGGGTCCCATCCGCACCGGTGCCGGTCGCGGCGCGCTGTCCCTGGATTCCCTCGCCGCGTTCCGCTGGGAGGTCGCCCTCGGCGGCGAGACCCTCTCCCCCGAGGAGTTCGAGACCCTGGTCCGCAGCCGCCAGCCGCTCGTCCGCCTGCGGTCGGGGTGGGTGCGGGTGGACCCGGGCGCCATGCGGGAGATGGCGACCCAGTGGGAGGAATCGGGTACTTCCGGCCAGCTCCCCGCCCTGGCGGCGCTGCGCCTGGCGCTTGAAGCGCAGGGGGCGGGCGCCGCGACCAGGACATCGCCGGGTGCTCAGAGCGCGCGGGCCCCGCTGGATCTGGAGGTCTCTGGCGCCGTCGCCGCGTGGCTCGGGCGCCTTGGCGAGCTTCGGCGCCTGGAGCCGCTGCCCGAGCCGGACGGCTTCACGGGCAGTCTGCGTCCCTATCAGCGAAACGGCCTTGGATGGCTGGCCTTCTTGGCGGATCTCGGGTTGGGGGGCTGCCTGGCCGACGACATGGGTCTGGGGAAGACGGTGCAGATCCTGGCCCTGCTCCAGCACCGCAGGGTCCAGGGGCAGTCGGCGGGACCCTGCCTGCTGGTGTGCCCCACGTCGGTCCTGGGCAACTGGATGGCGGAGTTGCGACGGTTCACCCCCGGACTGACCGCGCACCTGCACTACGGGCAGGGGCGGCCGACGGGAGCCGCCCTGACGCACCTGGCGTCCCTCGCGGATGTCGTGCTCACCTCGTACTCGCTGTTGGTCCGCGACCGGGAGGATCTGGCGGCTGTGGACTGGGACGGGGTGATCCTGGACGAGGCGCAGAACATCAAGACCGCCACGGCCCTGCAGGCCCAGGCGGCGCGTGATCTCCGGGCGCGCTGGCGCTTTGCCCTGACCGGTACCCCCGTCGAGAACCGCCTCCAGGACCTCTGGTCCATCTTCAGTTTTGCGCTGCCCGGGTACCTGGGCGGCGCACGTTCGTTCACGCGCTCCTATGCCACGCCGATCCACCAGGGCCAGGCCGCGGTCGCGGAGCGCCTGCGCGGCACCCTGGCGCCGTTCGTGCTGCGGCGCACCAAGCGAGACCCGGCTGTGGCCGCGGAACTGCCCACCAAGACCGAACTGCGGCAGGATTGCCCCCTCACGGCGGAGCAGGCGAGCCTCTACCAGGCGACCCTGCGGGAGTCCCTGGAGCGCATCTCCGGGACCGAGGGTATGGTGCGGCGGGCCGCCGTGCTCACGACGCTGCTCCGTCTCAAGCAGATCTGTGACCATCCGAGTCTGCTGCTGGGGGACCGGGGCCGGTTGGAGGGCCGCTCCGGCAAGCTCGACCGGCTTGAGGAGCTGTTGGACGACGTGGTGGCCGAGGGGGACCGGGCCCTGGTCTTCACCCAGTTCGCCACGTGGGCCAGGCGCCTCCAGGCCCATCTGGCGGAACGCCTGGGCTGTCAGGTCCTCTGCCTGGACGGGTCGGTCCCGGGTGGGGCCAGGGCGGAGATGGTCCGCCAGTTCCAGGAGGGCGAGGGGCCAGGGGTCTTCGTCCTCTCCCTGCGCGCGGGCGGTACGGGTCTCAACCTGATGGCGGCGCGGCACGTCTTCCACTACGATCGGTGGTGGAACCCGGCCGTCGAATCTCAGGCGACCGACCGCGCCTACCGCCTCGGCCAGACGCGCGGCGTCCTGGTCCACCGCCTGATCGCCCCTGGGACGCTGGAGGAGCGGATCGACGAGATCCTCAGCGGCAAGGCGCAGATCGCGGCACAGGTGGTTGGCGAAGGCGGCGAGGCCTGGCTGACCGAGATGGACACCGAGCAATTGCGGGGAATCCTCACCCTGCGCGCGGGCGCCTCTGGGGAGTGAGGGGACCCCTGCCTCGCCAGGCGGCGGCGGTGCCGGGCGGCGTCACGCGAGGACAGGGAGAGGGGGGGGCCCCACGGGGAGTGGCGGACGGGATCCGGGCGCGGAGGTCGTGCCCTCCGCATTCTGGGGCGAGACCTCTGACTTCCCGCCGGGTCTGGTCGCGTCCCGAGGGAACGCGTCCGTTGCCGCCGGGGCGGAGGGCGTGGACCTGCCGCCGGTGCTTTCCCGGCTCAGGGAGCCGTCCTGGTGGGGTGCCGACGTGCGCCTGCTGGACCTCCTGGTCGAGGTGTACCAGGTGGTCGGGGAGCGGTCCCGGGAGGCGCTCCGCGCGCTCCTGCCCCTGCGGAGCGGCGAGTCCCAGGAGGAGGCCCCCGAGACACCTCCAACGAGCCTGGAGCCCGAGGCGCGTGGGGGCGAAGGCGATGAACAGACCGAGCCGAGCCTGCCGCCGCCGACCGCGCAGCCCCAGCAGGTGTCGGAGGCCGCGCGGCCCCTGCCCCTGGCGTTCCCCGGCCTGGAGGAGGTCGCCGACGGGCTCCGCTCCCGCAGGCGGCGCTGAGCCGCGGGCGGACCGACCCTGGGAGGAAGACGGTGGGGGGGACATGCATTGCGGGTCCGCTGGTACGGGCAGTCGGCCTTCCGGCTCGTTTCCGCTTCCGAGGGCAGATGCGTGTGCATCGACCCGTTCGGTGTTCCCGGCCCTCAGATGGCCGCGCGCGGGATGCGCTTCGCTTACCCGCCGATCACGGATGTGACGGCGGACCTCGTGCTCATCACCCACGAGCACTTCGATCACAACGCCGCCGAGCGGGTGGGCGGGACGCCCCAGGTCATCCGCTCCACGGCGGGCACGCTCGAGACGCAACTCGGCCGGGTCACCGCCGTCGCATCCGAGCATGACCCCGTTGCGGGCACCCAGCGCGGGCCCAACACGATCTTCGCGTTCACCCTCGACGGGCTGCGCGTCTGCCACTTCGGAGACTTTGGCCAGCGGGAACTCCGCGCGGAGCAGGCCGAGGCCCTTGGGCGGGTCGACCTCCTCATGATCCCCGTGGGGGGCGGTCCCACCGCCGGGGCGGATCTCGCGGCCCAGATCGTGGAGCGCCTTCAGCCGCGCCTGGTCGTCCCGATGCACTACCGCACCCCGGCGATCAGCTTCCTGGAACCCGCTGATGCGTTCCTGGCCAAATTCGCGCACGTGCACCGCTGTGAGCAGCCGGAGTTTGATACCGCGGCACTGCCCTCGTCGGGCGGCGCCCCGCTGATCGTGGTACCCGCCGTGCCGGTTTGAGCGCAGGCGCCCCGCCGCCGGGGCGCCTGCACTCGGCGGTGGGGTAGCGGAAGCTTGGGTCCCACCTTCGCCTGAGGTTGGGGGCCGCCACGATGTGCGCGTCGCCCGTCCAGCCACGGTGCCCGAAGCGGAAGCGGCTCGGGTGGCGGCGGAGGTGAAGGCCGCGCCACGGCGCGGCACAACCCTCCGCCGTGCCGTGCCCATCGGACAAAACCTCTCGCCCGATGGCCGTGGCGCGGCCAGGCTCGACTGGTCCAGGCGGGGTTCCGTTCGACCCCCAGGTTCCCCTGACAGGCGGCAAGGTGCCGGGCGCGGCGCTGAGCGCGCCTACAGGTCCGCCGGACGCACCATGCTGCCCGACCGACTGGCCAGAAGGCCTGCCTCCAGGATGCGCTGCGCGTCGAGCCCGATCTGCCAGCTCACCAGGCCGGCCGGCTCGACGCCCCTGTCCAGGCAGTGCAGGAAGTACTCCGGCCCGTTGCGCTCGCCCTCGGGCAGGGGCGGCACCTGGACCGGTGCGCCCTGCCCGTGCTCCTGGTCCACGCGCAACAGCCGCCCGCCCTCGATGATCAGCCCCGCGCGGTGTCCCAGGATCTGCAGCCCGCCGGGCCGGTTGCCCGCCTGTGTCCAACAGGCCTCAGCCAGGGCAAAGGCGGTGGGATACTGCATCAGGATGATGGCGTTGTCCTCGACCGGGATGTCGGTCTTGACGAGCCGGCCCTTGACCGCCGTGACGCTGGTGGGCAGGCCGAGAACCAGCGCGGCCAGAGCGGAGCCATAGCAGCAGTAGTCGATCAGGGCGCCCGCCCCGTTCTGTTCCGCATCGTAGAGCCAGGACCAGAAGTACTGAGACATGCCCTCCTCGCGCGGCCCGCGGTGAGCCGCCCGGTAGCGCATCGTATAGAGGCTGCCGAGGCTGTCACCGCGGGCCAGGTCCAGCGCATGGCGGATGTTCGCATCCCACGCCACCGGCCAATTGCACATGACCGGCACGCGCTTTGCCGCCGCGGCGATACGGCGCGCCTGGGCCAGGTTGGCCGCCAGCGGCTTTTCCACCATCACAGGCACGCCGTGGGCCGCTGCCTGCTCGACCACATCCGCGGTGTCCCGGTTGGCTGTGCAGCAGAGGATGGCCTCGGGCCGAAGGCTCCAGAGGTCGTCCATGCGCGCCAGGGCGTGCTGGAAGCCCAGCTCGCGGCGGGCCCGCTCCGTGAGTGGGGCGTTGGGATCCACCGCCGCCACGAGTTCGGCCCGACCGCTTGCGGCAAACTGCTCAAGGAGCTTCCAGACGTGATCGTGGACCAGACCGACGACCGCCACCCGCACCGCTGCCGCCAAACTTGCTTCCCCCCGCAAGACCACAACCATCGCCTGTCAGCGGGGTGTTCCTCGTTGACCTGCGACGTGTGGAAGCGTATCATCCGAAGTTGCCCGTGCAACCAGGGCTTGGTTCCGCCCAGCCCCATAGCCTTCGTCCGGCGGAGCTAGTTCGCCGCGACCGACGCGCTCCCTGCAGGATCCCCGGTTGCTCCGGGGCCTGCATTGCGCAGATCCCGCCGAGGGGTGATGGTGTTTGGCGATGCCGGCAGCTGTTCCGCACCGCGTTCGTCGCAGTTTCGCCAGGATCCAGGAGGTTCTCGCGATCCCCGATCTGATCGAGGTGCAGCAGGCGTCCTACCAGTGGTTTCTGCGGCAGGGTCTGGACGAGCTGTTCTCCGACATCAACCCCATCAAGGACTTCACCGGCAACCTCGTCCTCGAGTTCATCGACCATGCCCTGGGGGAGCCCAAGTACTCCGTCCGGGAGTGCAAGGAGCGCGATGTGACCTACGCCGCACCGCTGCGCGTGCGCGTGCGGCTCATCAACCAGGAGACGGGGGAGGTCAAGGAGCAGGAGGTCTACATGGGAGACTTCCCGCTGATGACCGAGCAGGGGACCTTCATTATTAATGGGGCCGAGCGCGTGGTGGTCAGCCAACTGGTGCGCTCGCCTGGCGTGTACTTCACGCAGGGCGTGGACACCGGCGGGGCCCGCGTCTTCACCGCGACGGTCATCCCCAACCGCGGTGCGTGGCTTGAGCTGGAAACGGACGCGGCGGGCGTGATCTACGTCCGCATCGACCGCACACGCAAGCTCCCGGTGAGCACGCTGCTGCGCGCCATGGACTTCCAGCAGAACCCCGAGATCCTGCAGCTTCTGGGCGACAACGAGAACGTGCGCGCCACCCTGGACAAGGACGCCACGGAGACGCGCGGGCAGGCGCTGGTCGAGATCTACAAGCGCCTGCGCCCCGGGGAGCCTTCCACGGAGGAGGGGGCCAGGCAACACCTGGCAAACCTGTTCTTTGACCCCAAGCGCTAAGATCTGGCCACCGTGGGCCGGTACAAGCTGAACAAGAAGCTGCACGTGCGCCACCGCCTGATCGGATGCGCGCCGGTGGAGGATGTGCTGGCGCCGGAGACGGGCGAGGTCGTGGTGCCGGCGGGCGAGCGCATGGATCGCCCGACGGCGGATCGGGTCGCGCGCGCGGGGGTGGTCAGCCTCGAGGTGGTCAGCCCAGACGGCGTGCGCGTGCTGGTCCGCGGCAACGGCCAGCCCGCGGTGGACTGCCGCACCCTGACCCGCGAGGACATCGTGTCCGTTGTGAACTACATGGTCACCCTCTGCCGCGGCGTGGGCCACGTGGATGACATCGATCACCTCGGCAACCGCCGGCTGCGCAGTGTGGGAGAATTGTTGCAGAACCAGTTCCGCATCGGGCTCTCCCGCATGGAGCGGGTGGTGCGGGAACGCATGACGATCCAGGACGTGGACGCCATCACTCCGCAGGCGCTCATCAACATCCGCCCGGTGTCGGCGGCGATCAAGGAGTTCTTCGGCTCGAGCCAGCTCAGCCAGTTCATGGACCAGACCAACCCCCTCTCGGAGCTGACGCA
Organism: Bacillota bacterium; assembly: GCA_021827805.1. Classification (GTDB taxonomy): domain Bacteria; phylum Bacillota; class Sulfobacillia; order RBS10-35; family JAJYVN01; genus JAJZWQ01. Next base: position 7,098 of record JAKAUG010000095.1, read on the forward strand.
CAAGCGCCGGCTCTCGGCCCTGGGGCCGGGGGGCCTGTCGCGCGACCGCGCCGGATTCGACGTGCGGGACGTGCACTACAGCCACTATGGGCGCATGTGCCCCATCGAGACGCCTGAGGGGCCGAACATCGGCCTGATCGGCGCCATGTCCAGCTATGCGCGCGTGAACGAGTACGGATTCATTGAGACCCCGTACCGCAAGGTGGACCAGGGCCTGGTCACGGCGGAGATCGTCTATCTCACGGCCGACGAGGAGGACGAGGCGGTCATCGCCCAGGCCAACGCCGTGCTCCAAGAGTCCGGGCGCTTCGCCGAGGGGCAGGTGCTCTGCCGGTACAAGCATGAGTTCCGCCTCGCCCCGGTGGACGAGGTGGACTACATGGACGTCTCGCCCAAGCAGGTGGTCTCCGTGGCCACCGCGCTGATCCCCTTTTTGGAGAACGACGACGCCAACCGCGCGCTCATGGGCGCCAACATGCAGCGGCAGGCCGTTCCGTTGCTGCAGAGTCAGGCGCCCCTGGTGGGCACGGGGATCGAGTTCAAGACGGCGGTGGACTCGGGCGTGGTGGCGGTGGCGCGCCGGGCCGGCGTCGTCGAGCGCGTCGACGCCCGGGAGATCGCGGTACGCACCGCCGGCGGTGCGCTGGACACCTATCCGTTGATGAAGTACACGCGCAGCAACCAGGGCACGTGCTTCAACCAGCGGCCGATCGTGGCCCCCGGGATGCAGGTGGCCCAGGGCGACGTGTTGGCCGACGGACCCTGCACGGACCAGGGGGAAATGGCCCTGGGCCGCAACGTGCTGGTGGCCTTCATGCCCTGGGAGGGCTACAACTACGAGGACGCGATCCTCATCAGCGAGCGGCTGCTCAAGGAGGATACCTTCACCTCGATCCACATCGAGGAGCACGAGAGCGAGGCCCGGGATACCAAGCTCGGACCGGAGGAGATCACCCGCGACATCCCCAACGTCGGGGACGACGCGCTCAAGGACCTGGACGATCGCGGCGTGGTGCGCATCGGCGCCGAGGTGCACGCCGGGGATATCCTGGTGGGTAAGGTCACGCCCAAGGGTGAGACCGAGCTCACCGCCGAAGAGCGCCTGCTGCGCGCCATCTTCGGGGAGAAGGCCCGCGAGGTCCGCGACACCTCGCTGCGCGTGCCCAACGGCGAGTCCGGCATCGTGGTCGACGTCAAGGTCTTCCGCCGGGACGCGGGGGATGAACTGGCGCCGGGCGTCAACGAACTGATCCGCGTCTACATCGCCCAGAAGCGCAAGATCTCCGAGGGAGACAAGATGGCCGGCCGGCACGGCAACAAGGGCGTGGTGGCCAAGATCCTCCCCGAGGAGGATATGCCGTTCTTGCCCGATGGCCGTCCCGTGGATCTGGTCCTCAACCCGCTCGGTGTGCCCTCGCGCATGAACATCGGGCAGATCATGGAGACGCACCTCGGTTATGCGGCCAACGCCATGGGGTACTCGGTGGCCTCGCCTGTCTTCGACGGGGCGCGCGAGGACGACATCCGCGCCGCGCTGCGCGAGGCGGGCCTGCCCGAGGACGGCAAGACGATGCTGTACGATGGGCGGACAGGAGAGGCGTTCGACCAGCGCGTGACGGTTGGCTACGCGTACATGCTCAAGCTGCTGCACCTCGTGGACGACAAGATCCATGCCCGTTCCACGGGCCCCTACTCCCTGGTCACGCAGCAGCCTCTGGGCGGCAAGGCCCAGTTCGGCGGCCAGCGCTTCGGGGAGATGGAGGTCTGGGCCCTGGAGGCCTACGGCGCGGCGTACACGCTGCAGGAACTGCTGACCGTCAAGTCCGACGACGTGGTGGGCCGCGTGAAGATGTACGAGGCCATCATCAAGGGCGAGAACGTACCCGAGCCGGGCGTGCCGGAATCCTTCAAGGTTCTGATCAAGGAGATGCAGTCGCTCGGTCTGGATGTGCGCATCCTGGCCGAGGACGCGCGGGAGATCGAGATCCGTGAGTCCGACGACGACGTGGCCGAGGCGGCCCGGGACTACGGTCTGGACGTCAGCGTGGAGGCACCCACGCCTCCCGCGACCATCGGGCGCGCCGAGGATGACCTGGACGTGGAAGGTGACGAGGCGGCGGACGGCGGGCCCGAGGCCGGCACGGGCTCGGGGGACGCGGACTGGGAGGAGGATCAGGCGGAGGACCAAGCCGAGGACCAGGCCGAGGACCTGCTGGCCGAGGGCGACGTGGCGGCCGACGAGGGTTCGGACGAGGACTCCTAACAGGCCCGCGCCCTGAGGTTGCCACACCGACTCCCGCGGAAGGATGGGGAACGGCATGAAGACCATTGACGGCTTCGGCCGCGACGCCGGGGATGCTCCCGAAGGTGCCGAGGCGGATGTGAACAACTTCGACTCGATTCGCATCGGACTGGCATCGCCCGAGCAGATTCGCGAGTGGAGCAAGGGCGAGGTCAAGAAGCCAGAGACGATCAACTATCGCACCCTCAAGCCAGAACGCGAGGGTCTGTTCTGCGAGAAGATCTTCGGGCCGACCAAGGACTGGGAGTGCCACTGCGGCAAGTACAAGCGGATCCGCTACAAGGGCATCATCTGCGACCGCTGTGGCGTGGAGGTCACGCGCCAGAAGGTGCGCCGTGAGCGGATGGGGCACATTGAGCTCGCCGCGCCCGTTTCTCACATCTGGTACTTCAAGGGCATCCCCAGCCGGATGGGCCTTCTGCTGGATATGTCCCCCCGCTCGCTGGAGCGGGTATTGTACTTTGCCGCCTACGTGGTCATCTCGCCTGGTGAGACCGAACTCATGGAGAAGCAGGTCCTCAGCGAAGCCGAGTACCGCGACTACAGGGAGAAGTACGGTGAGGCCTTCACCGCCGGCATGGGCGCGGAGGCGATCAAGCTCCTGCTGGAGCGCATGGACCTGGAGGAGCTCTCACGCGACCTGCGGGCCGAGATCGACCACACCTCCGGGCAGCGGCGCATCCGCGCCGTGCGGCGACTGGAGGTCGTGGAGGCCTTCCGCAAGTCTGGCAACCGTCCTGAATGGATGGTCCTCGAGGTGGTGCCCGTGATCCCGCCGGAACTGCGCCCCATGGTCCAGCTGGACGGCGGGCGTTTTGCCACCTCCGACCTCAACGACCTGTACCGGCGTGTGATCAACCGCAACAACCGCCTGAAGCGGCTTCTGGACCTCGGTGCGCCCGACATCATCGTGCGCAACGAAAAGCGCATGCTGCAGGAGGCCGTGGACGCTCTGATCGACAACGGCCGGCGCGGCCGGCCGGTGGCCGGGCCGGGCAACCGGCCGCTCAAGTCCCTCTCCGACATGCTCAAGGGCAAGCAGGGGCGCTTCCGCCAGAACCTGCTGGGCAAGCGCGTGGACTACTCCGGCCGTTCGGTGATCGTGGTCGGC
>JAKAUG010000075.1 GCA_021827805.1 Bacillota bacterium
CGATCTGGCGAGTTGGTGTTCCTGATTGGCACCAGTGGGGCGGGCAAGTCCACGCTGACCCGACTGCTGTATCGGGAGGAACGTGCTTCCACAGGCAAGGTGGTGGTCAACGGCCACGACCTGATGCGCATGACCGCCCGGCAGATCCCCTTCTTTCGCCGCCAGATCGGCGTCGTGTTCCAGGACTTCAAGCTCTTGCCCCGCAAGACCGTGGCGGAGAACGTGGCCTTCCCGCTGGTGGTGGCGGAGTATTCCTCCCGCGAGATCCGTCGGCGCGTGGGCCAGATCCTGGAGGTCGTTGGGCTCGCCAAGCGCGCCCACGCCCTTCCGGCCGAGCTCTCCGGCGGGGAGCAGCAGCGCGCGGCCCTGGCGCGGGCGGTCGTGAACAACCCCGTCCTCCTCGTGGCGGACGAACCGACGGGGAACCTCGACCCCGACAACGCTCGCGGGATCACGGAACTGCTGGAAGAGATCAACCGCCGCGGGACCACCTGCGTGGTGGCCACCCACTCCATCCAGATGGTGGACACGCTGCGTCGCCGCGTGGTGGAACTGGCCGGCGGTCGCGTTGTGCGAGACCAGGCCAGGGCGAGCTATCGGGATGATGGCGCCCTGATTCCGGCCGAGGTGGAGCGGCGCCTGGCGCTGGCTGCCGTGGCGTCCTCCGCCCGGCTCGTGCCGTCCGCCCTGATGCGGGCGGGTCGCAGACACTAGAGGCGGTCGGCGGGAGGGTTCCGACTTGCGGTTGCGCACCATGGCGCACCTCACGGTTGAGGCTGCGTCGAGCGTCTGGGATAACGGCCTGTTGAGCGTCGCGGCGGTCAGCACCGTCGCCATCTCGCTGTTCGTATTGGCGATGGTGGCCCTGCTGGCCCTGAACATGCAGCACCTGGCCAGGGTGGTCGACGCCCAGGTGCAGGTGGTGGCCTATCTGCAGCCGACCAAGACCTCCCCGCCAGAGTCCACCCTGGTCAGCCGGATGAGCCAGCTGCCCGGCGTGACCCGCGCCGTCTTCGTGAGCAAGGATCAGGCGCTGTCCACCCTGAAGCAGGAGTTCGGCCAGGACGGCTCGCTGCTCGACACCCTGCAGTCCGCCAATCCCCTGCCTGATGCGGTCAACGTGTATGTGGCCGATCCGCGGCAGGTGGCGGCCGTGTCCAGCGCGATCAGCCATATGGACGGTGTCTCCTCGGTGCGGAACGCGCAGGATGTCGTCGACAAGCTCGCCAGCTTCACGCAGGCGGTCCGGCTGCTCGGGATCTTCCTGGTGGCCGCGCTGGCGGTCGCCACGGTGGTGGTCATCGGGAACACCGTCCGTGTGGCCGTCTACGCCCGGCGGGAGCAGATCGGGATCATGAAGCTGGTGGGTGCGACCGACGGCTTCATCCGCTGGCCCTTTTTCCTGGAGGGGGCCATCCTGGGGCTGCTCGGGGCCGCGGTCAGCGGGGCGGTGATCTGGTACGGCTACGGCTGGTTGGACCATGTGGTGGCCCGCAGCATGTCGTTTCTGCCGCTGTTGCCCTCTGGCGGCCTGATGCCCCATCTGGCGGAGGCCCTCGGGGGGCTGGGTCTGGTCCTGGGGGCCCTGGGCAGCGCGGTGTCTGTGCGCCGTCACCTCAACGTTTGAGCGGAGGACGGTCTGTGAACAGGGGATGGCGCCGGTCCCTGGCGGCATGGGGTGCGCTGGCGACCCTTGCGCTCTCCGCGGTGCCCGTACGCGCGGACACCGCCTCCTCCCTCGCCCAGCAGATGCAGCAGTTGAACACCGAGCTGCAGCGTACGCAGAACACGCTGGCCTCCGACCGCTCCCAGTTGAACCAGGCCCTGGCGGCCGCTGTCTCGTGGCAGCGCAAGCGCGGCCTGGCGGCCTCTCAGATCCAGGAGGAGGATCAGGCCCTCACCGCCCTCCAGGGCCAGATCCAGCAGACCGAGCAGCAGTACGGCGCGGTCACCGCGAGCCTGGAGGCGGCCGACCAGCGCCTGGCCGCCCTGGAAGTCCAGTCGGACACCGACCTCCGTGTGCTGTACGAGGGCGGCACCGTCCATCTTCTGAGCGTCCTGTTTGGCTCCACCAGCTTCAGCGACTTCCTGAGCCGCTTCCACTTCCTGCAGGAGATCTTTGCCTCCAACGTGACGCTGCTCCGTGAGGTGGGGGCCGAGCGCCAGGCGGTGAAGGCGCAGCAGGCGGGTCTGCAGGCGCAACGCGACCAGCTGTACCAGCTGCAGCTGCAGGCGCAGGGCATGGTCACGCAGCTGGAGCAGGAGCAGGCCATCTACCAGCAGGCCAGCAACGCCGCCCAGGCCCAGGCCCTGGCCCTGGCGCACGAGATCCAGGCCGAACAGCAGGCCGCGCAGCAGGTCACTTCCGAGCTGGCGAACCTGCAGGTCCAGTACGACCGGGCGAGGGGCCAGCTGGTCTTCATCTGGCCGGTCCCGGCCCCCCGGTACATCACCTCGCCGTACGGCCCCCGCTGCATCCAGAGCCTGCACATCTGCGACTTCCACACCGGTGTGGATATCGGCAAGCCGACGGGCACGCCGATCGAGGCCGCGCTGGACGGGGTGGTGGTCGCGGCGGGCTGGCAGGGCGGCTACGGCCAGGCCGTGATCATCTACCACGGCGAGTGGAACGGCCACAAGTACTACACCCTGTATGCCCACCAGTCGCGCATCGCGTCCTGGGTCGGGGAGAAGGTCCGGCAGGGCCAGATCATCGGGTACGTGGGGATGACCGGTTTTGCCACCGGGCCGCACCTGCACTTCGAGATCCGCGTGGATGGCAAGCCCGTGAACCCGATGGGATACCTGCCGAACGTGGGCGTCATCCTGGACTACTGAGCGGGTCCCCTACCCCGGTATAATGGCCCGGCCGCCGGGCCAGGCGGGACCGCGCGGCCGGAAGGGGGATGGGGATGGTCTCCCGGCGCACTGCGCTGCTGGGCGGCATTTTCCTGGTGGTCCTGACGGCCATCGTCACCTGGGGGCTCGCGACGGGGGCCTACGGCCTGCGGCCGGGCATCCGGGGTCAACTGAACGCCCTCCTGCACGCGCGGGGCGGCGCCGATCTGGTGCAGGGGCTCCTGCTGATCCAGAACCGCTCCCTGCGGGCCCCGAACACCCAGGACGTCAACCAGGCCGCCCTCGAGGGGGCCGTGCAGGCCCTGGGCGATCCCTACTCCTCCTACCTGTCCCCCTCTGCCTACCAGGCGCTGCGCAACAGTGCCCAGGGGCAATACAGCGGCATTGGCATCGAGGTGGATTCCTCGGAGACGGGCCGGATCGTGGTCTTCCGGGTCTTCCCCGGAAGCCCGGCCGCCACCACGCCCTTCCAGGGCGAGCCCCCGGGCCAGCCGGTCGGGCTGGAGGCGGGCGATGTGATCGTGTCCGTCAACGGGGCCTCGGTGGCCTCTGAGGACAAGGCGACGGTGCGCGCCAAGGTGGTCGGCCCCGCGGGCAGCGTGGTCCTGCTCCAGGTGGACCGCCCCGGGGTGGGCCTGCTCACCTTCCGCCTCACACGGCGGCCCGTGGCCCTGGCCTCGGTGGCCTACCGCGAGCTGCCCGGCGGGACCGGCTACCTCGAGATCCAGGTCTTCAACGCCCAGACGCCCGCCCAGGTGGGGGACGCGCTGGCGGCCCTGCACACGGCCGGCATGAGGAGGCTGGTCCTGGATCTGCGTGACAACCCGGGGGGCGTGCTGACATCCGCGGTGCAGGTCGCCGGCTTCCTGCTCCCGCCGGGCGTGGTCACCTACCTGCAGCCCCGCGGCGGGGCCCGCCAGGCGCTGCGCCTGACCTCCGTCCATCCGCTGGGCGTACCCTTCGCGGTGCTGGTGAACGGTTACACGGCCTCTGCGGCGGAACTGCTGGCGGGGGCCGTCCAGGACGACCACCGCGCGCCGCTCGTGGGGGAGCGGACCTTCGGCAAGGCGGTGGTGCAGCAGATCTTTCCCCTGGCGGGGGGCGGGGCCCTGCGGCTGACCGTCGCCCGCTACCTGACCCCCAAGGGCCGGGACATCAACGGCTCAGGCCTGACGCCCGACGACGTGGTGCCCTTCCCGAACGCCACCGTCCAGGCCATGGGTAATCCGGCCACCGATCCGCAACTGGCCCAGGCGATCCGCATTCTGACCGGGAGCGCGGCCGCTTGAGCCCCGTCGGCCTGTGGCTGGGCGCGCCCCTGCGCGCCCAGCTGCCCTGGGGCGGGCAGCCCGTGATCGCCCACCAGCTGCGAGAACTGCGCCGCCTGGGCCACTGGCCCATCCATCTGGAGGGGCAGGTCCCGCCCGAGATCGCCGCCCTGCTGCCAGAGGACGGCAGCGTGGTGCCGGGGCCCTGCCCGCCCGGGGTGCCGCGCGTCGACTGCCGACGGCCCCTGGGCGCCCCGGGCGTGGACCTCGCCCGGCCGGCCACCGTCCCAAGACAGGGGTGGCTGGTGGTCCGGCAGCCGCGCCCCGGGCTGACGGTCTTCAGCGAACCCCTCGGCACCTGTTCGGTATGGCGCACCTCCTGGGTGCACTCCTACCTGATCCGCGGCCGCGAGCGCGCGCTCCTGGTGGACTCCGGCACGGGTCTCGGCGGTGTGGCCGCCCTGGCGCGGGAGTCGGGAACGGAGGTCGTGGCCCTGCACACGCACGGGGACTGGGACCATGTGGGCGAGTGCGGGGCCTTCCCCTGGGCCTGGGGGCTCGGATCCCCGGGACGCATTCCCCGCAGGACCCTGGAACGCTGCCTTCATCGTTCCTGGGTGGCGCCCTGGCGGCCCGATCCGCCCGCGGGGTGGCCCCTGGCGCCCTGCCCCATGGTGGCTCCGCCGTCTCGCATCGAGCTCGGGGGGGTGGAACTGCGGGTGCTGCCCGCCCCGGGGCACACCCCGGATGGCCTCGTCCTCTACGATGCCGAGCGCGGGGAACTCTTCGCGGGAGATGCCGTGTATGCCGGGGAACTCTGGGCGCGGGACGTCCCGACCTTCTGGCGCACCTGGACGAGCCTTCTGTCCCTCCCGGGCCTCGTCCGGATCTGGGGGGGCCACGGCCCCGTGCCGGCGAGTCCGGAAACGGTGCGCCGCGTTGCGCGCATGGGAGGGCCGGGCGGAGGAACCGCCCCCGGCATCGCGTAGCTCTTTCGCCTGGGGGTGGGGGCGTGCCTGCGGTACCGACCGGCCTCGTGGGGGAACTGGATACGCTGACCGAGGAGGCCCGAGGCGGCGGCGGTGAGATGGCCATCAGCCTGCGCCATGTGGAGCGCCAGGAGGCCTACGACCACGTCCCGGATCGCCCCTTCATCGCGGCAAGCACCATCAAGCTGCCGATCCTGGTGGCGCTCTATGACGCGGCGGCCGCCGGGCGGGTGCGGCTCGACGAGCGCGTGCGCCTGAGGGATGAGGATCAGGTAACCGGCTCTGGGGTCCTGCAGCTTCTGACCCCGGGCGTGCGCCTGCCCCTGCGCGATTTGGCGGAACTGATGATCACCGTGAGCGACAACGCGGCCACGAACATGATCCTGGAGCGCCTCGGCGTGGAGGCGGTCAACGCCTGCCTGGATCGGCTGGGGCTTGTGGCGACGCGTGTTTTGCGCGGCCTGCAGATCATCCCCGCCGACGGCAAGGGCCACAACACGGTGACCGCGGGGGAGCTCACCGGCCTGCTGGTGCGTCTGGCCCAGGGACGCGTCGTCTCCTGGGAGGCCTGCCGGCGCATGGTGGCCACGCTGAAACGGCAGCAGGTGAACGATGCCCTGCCAGCCCTGCTCCCGGACCCCGAGGACGAGCCGAGCCCGCCGTTGGGGGCGCTGCCCACCTGGGAACTGGCCCACAAGACCGGCGGCATCCCGGCCCACCAGCACGATGTCGGTCTGCTGTATCTACCTGGGCAGACGATTGCCCTCAGTGTCCTCACCCGCGGCTGCGGCCCCGCGCGCGCGGCGCGGGCGCTGGTGGCCCGCGTCGGCCGGGCGGTTTGGGACGCCTACCGCTGAGGTGTGCGATAGGCCGCTGCTGTTGTGCGGGTCGATGCTGCAGTGTACCGCAATGGCGATGGCGCCAGGCGCGACCACCGCCATGTGGTTGTGATGGAAGAACACGAAGAAGCCGTGCATTGCCGGCCCATCCCCCTAGGGCCCCAGGGCCCTAGGGGAACCTCGATCACGCCCGCCGCCGTGCCCCGTACCCTCCCAGCCCGCGACCCCAGGATGGCCACCAGCATCAACAGGTCCACCGAAGAGGCGATGACCATCAGCACGTCGACCAGCCAGCAGAGCCCCGCCACCGCCGACGCGACCAAGGCCATGGCCCCCAGAGCCGCTGGCACCACCACCTGCGGCGCCAAGAGCACCGCTGACACGCCCACCCGGGTCATCGTCCTGGCCAGGGCGGCCGCGGTCCCCGAGGCCACCCCCTGGCGCATAACGCACCTCTGCGTTGCTTCAGTCCCAGGAACGGGCCTCGCCAACGGCGTCCCTTCATGGTGGAGTCCCCCATGCCCGCAAGCGGGCGAAACGCCGCATGAAATCCCACTGTCGCGGCGGTTCCGCATCTTGTGGTGCCACGGCATCGCCGCCACCATATGCGCTGGCTGCGACGCGCATTTCGGGGGAGGAGCATCGGCACCGTCCCAGCACACTCCCGGCTATCGGTTCGAGCGCACGGCGGAGGGGAGGGTGATCGTGTCTCGGACCGGCGGCGACAGCGGGCGGCGCAGCGGCGAGGTGTTCGCCCAACTCCATCTTTGGAACGGGTACGCCGGCCTCGGTATCGCCTTTGATTCCTCGACCGGGTTCAACCTGCCCGACGGGTCCCGCCGTTCGCCGGATGCCTCTTGGGTAGTGCGGGAACGATGGGAGTCCCTTGGCCGCTCCGAACGCCGGGGGTTCCCGCCCCTGTGCCCGGATGCCGCCTTCGAGGTGCGCTCCGACTCCGACAGCCTGGAGGACCTGCGCGCCAAGATGCGGGACTACCTTGGCAGCGGCGCCCGCTTGGCGCTCCTGGTCGACCCCGAGGCCCGCGCGTTGGAGGTTTACCGGCCCGGACAGGCGCCCGAGCGGCAGCAGGGCGACACCCAGGTGGGAGGAGTACAGCCCCTCTCGCCGCAACAGTGCCCCCACCTGGTCCGGTTGCCAGTGATCGGCCTCCTCCAGGATCCGTGTCTTGTACCCCGCCGTGAACCGCCGAGGGTGCACCGACCCCCAGAGCTTCGGATGCGGGCGGACCTCCGGACCCCGAGCCCCCGGCCCCCCGTCTCCCGCAACCGACAGGCCAGCCCCCTGGCTCGCAACCCCCTGCGGATCCGTGGCCACGGCCCCCCTCGCCACCCCGTTTCGGGACCCAACACAGAGCACCTGTTCGCTCGCCCTCACCCTCTCCCCGCCGCAGACACTATCGGATCGCTCTCCCGTGTCTCAGCCTATTGTGGCAGGTAGCGTCGTGGCAGTCGGGCAACACGCTGCCTCCTGCTTCCGCGACTCCCCCCACCGCAGTATCACCGGCACCATCGGGCTCTCCCAAGACGCCAGCGCGCCGAGGGCGCCAGCAGGCGGGACGACGCCGAACGCCAGCCTGCCGACCACGGGCAGCGGGAGGACCATGGAGATGGAGGCCCAGAGCCGGGCGCCCAGAACCCAGGGCAGCGCTGCGGGCCGCAACGGGGAGAACAGACGCGTGTCCCGCTCGGTGTCTGGCGGCAGCGGGACGGCGTGCGGGCCGTGGTCGGATGAGCGGGCGGATATCGTGGCGTCCCTTTATGAAGGGCCACCAGACTGCACGCGCCCAACGGGCGGCGGCGGGCATCGTCGTGTGGCACCCGAACCCGTTCGGGCGGACCGGGGTTGGAGCGCCCAATGGTACCGCCCATCGCCGGGACCTACAGCTCCGGAAACAACTGCGCCTGCGGCGGTGGGTCGGGCCTGTTCGTTGCGCGGATCCACTTGCTGACCAAACGCCGTTGGTCGTCTTTGTCCTCAGTGGTCAGAGCCGCATCCGATCCTCCGCTCCAATCCCAACGGCGATAATCTGTATTTCGGGCTTGCGCGTGCGCCAATAGGCCCTTCGTCAAGGCTCCATCGATTCGAACTCGATCACCATATCATGTGGATTCCGGAGCACAAAAGTGGTTCCCTCCTTGGCAAGGACCCCACGGCACGTCACCGCACGCACAGCGTCATGGGCCTGAATTGCAACGCGATACGCATCGCCGTCCAGTTCAAGGCGAATGTGCCGCAGACTATCGTGGATCTCCGTCACGACCGTAACCTGGCCCCGATCCTCGTGCAAACCACGCTCCAACTTCACCACATACCCATATATCTCCACTTCTTCAGGTGGTGCCGCCGCACGTAGAAGACGCGCCGCCTCGCGAATTACCGGGAGAATGTCCGGAGGAAAGACGACGCTCTGAATAACGTCCCCTGTAGGCGGCCGGGATCCCGCCCAAGTGAAGTGGAAGTTCACTCCACATTCTATGCTATCCTCGCCCATACCCGCCACGGCCTCGCACAGATTGGCGCTGACTCCCCGAGGTACCCCTTGCTGGAACCCGTCCATATTGCCAGTTGCCACAGCCGCATCTGCAGCGCGACGCGTCAACGTCAGCGCACTCGCCAGAACGAGAAAGACCCGGCGCTCAAACGGCTCTTCGTCAAGGACTCCGGGCAGAGGCAATGGGTGTAACCTAAGGGACTGGCAGGGAATACGTTAGGAAGCGTCGCAGCCTGATTCTTCCACTGCGCGCTTGGGGCCATGCCGGCCCCTTGTTTCGGTCGGCGGCGGCCGCCCATTTCGGCGCAGCCGGCCGGAGCCGGAGCCATTGGGACACAAGGCAAGGGATAGCATGGGGGGTGAGAGGGGCAAGGGCGGCCGAGCTGGCCGAAGTACGCACCTTCCACTCTTGCACCTCGGCTGGCGGCCTGTGGCCGGATCGAAGGACGCGATCTACGGTTGCGCTTCAGCTTGACTCGGCGCATCGCCAGGGTAGATCGTGTAGTTCCAGGCCGCACGATACTTGCACGTGCGCAGGTGCTGCTCGCCAAAGATCTTCATTGTGTTTTTGGAGATTGTGCTCCCGGTGGGATATGTGTTCCCGTCCAGCTGACAGTTGACCTCCAAGCCTGTGGAAGTCGTTGTGCTGGCGATGAGGTTCACGATGGTGTCATGATTGACGAGAGATTGGTTGCGCCAATTCTTCGTGATCTCCGAAAATAGCCGATGCTCAATCTTGTTCCACTTCGATGTCCTTGGCGGAAAGTGATTGACCGTGACCGTCAGGCCGCTCTCCGCCGCAAATCGCTGCAATTCCACCTTCCATGCTCGAGGCCGAGCCCCGTTGCTACCGCCACAGTCTGCGGTGGCCGCAGCCGTGCAGCCAGTCGTCGGCGATGGCCGCGAGCGCCGCCGCCTTCAGGTTGGGGCGTTCGTAGCTGACGACGTGCGGCAGGGTCCGGGCCTTCTCCACTGCCTCCAAGACGGTGTGCCGCTGCTCGTCGGTGAACGGCTGTCCGTGATAAACGAGATGGGGACCACCTCAGGGCGGTAGCTCGGGGCAAAAGGGGTCCACATCAGCCCGATCATCCTGCTGGGACCTGGCCGTGGTCGGGTAGAAGCGGTGGTCGGTCACTCTTGGTTGCCTCGACTCACGCCGTTGTCCGGTGACCCGTCTTTACTCGGCTGACCGGTCCCAGGGTCTTTGGCACGGGCTGGCAGCATTCCGCCCGGCCCCGCAGCCCGCTGTGCTTCCCGATGCAATAGGGGGCTCCCCCGCGCACGCGGGGATCGGCCCATCGGCGGTGGCACCATCATGCAGGCGCTCGCGGCACACCGTTGGCCAGGTAACGCAGCGTGTCTCCGAAATGGGGGTGCCGCCCAGGAGACCGCAAGGCCGTGTCGAACCGTCCGCAATGGCCGGCTCCGAAACGATCCCGTTTGGAGTGGGCGGCTGGCCTGCCGGCGGAGCCGATCACCGAGGGCACCTTCGCGGTCGGCTGCCCGCACTCCCGGCAGGGCGGCAGCGGCGCGGTGAACGACTGGATCACCTCGAATCCGTGCCCGGCCGGGCAGCGCAACTGATAGATCGGCATGACTACCGCACCTCCCTGGCCCGCAGGACCCGAACCGCGCTCAGGAGTAGAACCCCTCGGGCGCGAGGCGCATGGAGCGAAGCTGCGCAGAGTCGTGGCCGAACACGACGGTGGCGTCCGACTCCTCGGCGATCCGCCGGATCTTCTCGACCGAGGCGTACCAGG